>JBDSAN010000304.1:0-4744 GCA_039922115.1 Jatrophihabitantaceae bacterium | reverse complement strand
ACTACGGCCAGGGCAAGGCAGCCGGCACCGGCCTGGTGCTCACCGGCGACGGCGGGATCCTCACCAACAATCACGTGGTGCAGGATTCGACCAGCATCTCGGTGACCGTGGTCAGCACCGGCAAGACCTACACCGCAACCGTGGTCGGCACCGATCCGACCGATGATGTCGCGGTCATCCAGCTCAAGGACGCCAGCGGCCTGTCGACTGCCAAGCTCGGTAGCTCGGTCAAGGTGGCGGTGGGCAACCCGGTAACCGCGGTCGGCAACGCCGGCGGGACGGGCGGTACGCCGACCGCGGCGACCGGCACCGTCAGTGCGCTCGACCAGGCGATCACCGCCAGCGACGACAACGGCTCCAACGCCGAGCGGCTCACCGGGATGATTCAGGTCAATGCCAACATCCAGCCGGGCGACTCCGGCGGCGCGCTGTACGACAACGCCACCGGCTCGATCATCGGCATGAACACCGCGGCGTCCTCGTCCTCGTCCCGGCTCGGTCGCACCGGTGCCACCACCGGCTTCGCGATCCCGATCGCGAAGGCCACCGGCATTGCCGACCAGATCGAATCAGGCGTGGCAACCAGCACGATCCACATCGGCTACCCGGCGTTCCTGGGAGTGACGTTGGCTGGCTCGACCCAGTCGCCGACCGGCGCCGCGACCATCAGTGGCGTTATCAGCGGGTCAGCGGCTGCCAAGGCCGGGCTGACCGCAGGCGACACGATCACCTCGGTGGACGGCAAGTCGATCGCATCGGCCGCCGCCCTGTCGAGTGCAACCAAGAGTCACAAGCCCGGTGACCAGGTGAAGCTCGGTTACACCGACAGCACCGGCAAGAGCCACACGGTCACCGTGACGCTTGGCCAGGGCCCGGCCGACTGAGCTATCTTCACCCTCCAAGAACAGCGAAGCCCGCCGGTGTGGAACCGGCGGGCTTCGCTGTGTTTGCGGTTGCGAACGCTGGCTATCCGGCGCTGGCCGTGTAGGCGTCGATCTCGGTGAGCAGGCCCGCCTTGACCGGGTCGGGGGCGAAGGACGCGATGATCGCAGCCTTGGCGAGCCCGGCCACGCCGGCCTGATCGAGCGCCAGCAGCTCGGCCGCGATCGCGTATTCACTGTTCAGGTCAGTGGAAAACATCGGTGGGTCATCGGAGTTGATGCTGACGGTGAGGCCGGCTGCGACCATCGCCTTCAGCGGGTGCTCGGTCAGCGTTGATACCGCGCGGGTAGCGATATTCGAGGTCGGGCACACCTCCAGCGGGATCTGGTGCTCGCCGAGGTAGTCGACCAGCGCCGGGTCCCGCATGGCTGAGGTGCCGTGCCCGATCCGCTCGGCGCCGAGCAGCCTGATCGAGTCCCAGATGGTTTCCGGGCCGGTGGTCTCACCTGCATGCGGGACGCTGTGCAGCCCGATCGCCCGCGCCTGATCGAAGAACGGCTGGAACTGCCCGCGCTCGACGCCGACCTCGGGGCCACCGAGCCCGAAGCTCACCAGGCCGGCCGGGGTCAGGTCGGTGGCGATCCGGGCGGTCTCGATCGCGGACGGGAGGCCAGCTTCGCCGGGGATGTCGAAGCACCAGCGCAGCGTCACCCCCAGCTCGGTTTCGGCCGCGATCCGGGCGTCCTCGATGGCCTCGACGAAGGCCTCGGCGGCGATGCCCCGCGACACTGACGAGTACGGTGTCACGGTGAGTTCGGCGTAGCGGATGTTCTGCCCGGCCATGTCGCGAGCGACCTCGTAGGTGAGCATCCGCACATCATCAGCGGTCTTGATCAGGCTTACCACCGAAAGGTAAACCTCGATGAAGTGGGCGAAATCGCGAAAGGTGAAATAGCCGGCCAGCTCGTCCAGGTCTGCCGGCACGCCGGCGGACGGATGCCGGGCGGCCAGTTCGGACACGATGCGCGGTGAGGCCGAGCCGACATGATGGACGTGCAGTTCGGCCTTGGGCAGGCCGGCGATGAACTCGGGAAGGGACGCGGTCATCGGCTCAGTCTCTCATCCCGTGCACGCTCGAACTGTCATCCCTAGCGTGAGCTATAGCGCTCGCTGGGTATGACACTTCATTGCAAGCGTGGCCGCGTTACAGCTCGCCCAACGCGGTAACCGGGTTTTCCACGCAGTCGGCGACGAATCGCAGGAAGCCGCCGGCCACCCCGCCATCGCAGGCCCGGTGGTCGAAGGCGAGGGTCAGCTGAGCAACCTTGCGTACCGCCAGCGCGCCGCCCACCACCCATGGCCGGTCGATGATCCGGCCGAGCCCGATCATGGCCACCTCGGGGTGGTTGATGATCGCCGCTGAACCGTCCACCCCGAACACCCCGTAGTTGTTCACGGTGAAGGTGCCACCGGTCAGCTGCGCCGGGCTGAGCTTGCCGGCCCGCCCAGCCTCGGTCCGCTCAGCGATCGCAGCCGACAGCTCGCGAGTGGTCAACCGCTGCGCGTCGTGCACCACCGGCACCAGCAGCCCGCGGTCGGTCTGCGCCGCAAAACCGAGATTCACCTGTGGCAGCAGCTCAATCGCGTCGCTGGTCACCCGGCTGTTCAGCTCGCGGAACCGGCTGAGCCCGAGCACGCAGAACCTGGCCACCAGCGCCAGCACGCTCACCGGCCGATCCGGCTGCGCCGCGTTCAACGCCCGGCGCGCTTCGAGCAGGGCGGTGGCATCCACATCCACCCACACCGTCGCTTCGGGTATCTCGCGCCGGGACCGGGTCAACCGCTCGGCGGCCAGCCCGCGTAGCCCGGTCAGCGGGATCCGGTCGGTGGCCGACCCTGGTTCGGCAGCGCCAGCCGGGGCAAGCTCGGTGGCGAATGCCTCGATATCACAACGTCGAATTACCCCGGACGGGTCAGACGGTACGACGGCGGCCAGGTCGATGCCCCGGTCCCGGGCCAGCTTGCGGACCACCGGCGAGATCACGCTGACCGCCGTGATCGCTGGAGGATTCGCCACCTCAGCGGTGGCAGATCTTCCACTGGTCGCGGCGGCCGGGGCCAGGCCGGCCTCGACCCGCAGGTCGGCCGAGGCAGGTGAGGACGAGCGCCGCACCCGACCGCGCCGCCGGCTGGGCGCGGCCGAAGTGCCATATCCGATAAGCACATTGCCGGAATACTCCGATGACACCGGCCCGGCCACGGCTGAACCATTCAGTGCAGCCGGCTCGTTCGCGGCGGCGACGCTGATCAGCGGTGAGCCGACCGGAATCCGCTCGCCGGGCTTGCCGAACACTGCGGTCACGGTGCCGGCGTACGGCACCGGTACCTCCACCGAGGCCTTGGCGGTTTCCACCTCGACCACGGCCTGATCGACGGTGACCGTGTCGCCGACCGCGACCAGCCAGTGGAGGATCTCGGCGTCGGTGAGGCCCTCGCCCAGGTCCGGGAGCAGGAAGTCAGCCATCAGGAACCGCTCGCCGAGAGGCCGGCGGGCAAGGCAACCACGTCATCGAACTGCAGCCGGTCGATCGCATCCAGGATCCGGTCGACCGATGGCAGGTGGTGCGCTTCCAGCATCGGCGGCGGGTACGGGATATCGAAGCCGGTCACCCGTCCGATCGGTGCCTGCAGCTGGTGAAAGCACTGCTCGGTCAGCCGGGCAACAACCTCGGCGCCGAAGCCGGCGAAGCCACTGGCCTCGTGCACGACCACCGCGCGCCCGGTCCGCCGGACCGAGCCGGCCACCGTCTCGTCATCGAACGGCGACAGCGTGCGCAGGTCGATGACCTCGGCCGAGATGCCCTCGGCGGCCGCCGCCTCGGCAGCTTCCAGCAGGGTGCCGATCATGGCGCCGTAGCCGATCAGGGTCACGTCGGTGCCGGCCCGGCGGATCAGCGCTGAGTCGAAATCAGCCGATGAGGAAGGAGAAATCTCCTCCTTGGCCCAGTACCGGCGCTTCGGCTCGAGAAAGATAACCGGGTCGTCGCAGGCGATCGCCTGGCGCAGCATCCAGTACGCGTCCGACGCGGTGCCGGGTGCGACCACTCGCAGGCCGGGGGTGTGCACCCAGTACGCCTCGGACGAATCGCAGTGGTGCTCGACCCCGCCGATACCGCCGCCGAACGGTACCCGGATCACTACCGGCAGCGTGATCATGCCCCGGCTGCGGTTGTGCAGCTTGGCCAGGTGCGAGGTGATCTGCTCGAAGGCGGGGTAGGCAAAGGCGTCGAACTGCATTTCCACCACCGGGCGCAGGCCGTGCATGGCCATCCCGATCGCGGTGCCGACGATGCCGGCTTCGGCCAGCGGCGAGTCGAACACCCGCCGGTCGCCGAACTCGGTGGCCAGCCCCTCGGTCACCCGGAACACCCCGCCCAGGGTGCCGACGTCCTCGCCATACACAACCACGCGCTGGTCGGCGCGCAGTTCATCGGCCAGCGCGCGGTTCAGCGCGGCGGCCATGCTGAGGGTGCCGGTCTGCTCGGCAATCGCGGTCATCAGGCGTCCAGCTCATCAGCCAGGAAGGCCGCCTGCCGGCGCAGCGCGCGGGTCGGCTCGGCGTAGACATGAGCAAACAGGTCGGCCGGGTCGGTCACCGCATCGGCATTCATCGCCGAGCGCAGCCGCTCGGCCTTCGCCTCGGCCTCGTCGCGTACCGCCACCAGCCCGACCTCGTCCAGAAACCTCTGTGTTTGCAAGTACTTCTGCAATCGCTCGATCGGATCGCGAGCCAGCCACTCGGCCACCTCGGCGTCGGTGCGGTACCGCGAGGCGTCGTCGGCGTTGGTGTGCGCCTCGATCC
>JBDSAN010000303.1:0-3333 GCA_039922115.1 Jatrophihabitantaceae bacterium | reverse complement strand
GGTGACCGGTTGCAGGCCGGCGGCGACATCGATGTGGACGACACGCTGCGCCAGGTGGTCGACAAGATCATCTACAACGAAGCCCGGGCGCTGGAGGAAACCGGCGCCCACCTCGACCTGGACGTCCTGGGCCAGGCCGTGCAATACCTGCTGCAGGCCAGGCGGATCGATATCTTCGGCATCGGTGCCAGCGGCTTCGTCGGCCAGGACCTGCACCAGAAGCTGCACCGGATCGGCCTGCTGGCCTTCATCTGGACCGATCCGCACTCAGCCCTCACCGCGGCCGCGTTGCTGTCGAAGTCCGACGTAGCAATCGGCATCTCGCACTCCGGGGCGACGGTCGACACCGTCGAGCCGTTGCAGGTGGCCGCCGAACGAGGCGCCCGGACGATCGCGCTGACCAACCACGCTCGCTCACCGATCGCCGAGGTGGCGAACCTGGTGCTCACCACAGCCGCTCGCGAGACCCCGTTCCGGTCCGGCGCGACCGCCAGCCGGATCGCGCAGCTGGCCGTGGTCGACTGCCTGTTCGTCGGCGTTGCACAGCAGGCCTACGACCAGGCATCGGTGGCTTTGAGCAATACCTACAACACGATTCGTGAACGGCGCGGTCAGCCGCACAAGCCTGCGGCTGAGCCGGTCGCCCAGTGACCGCCGCTCCCGAACGGCGGCCGGTCGAACTCGGCCGGCTACGCACCGAGATGCGCAACGAGCGCACCACCGAGCTGGACACCATGCCGGTGGCCGAGCTGCTCACCGTGATGAACGCCGAGGACCGGTCGGTCGCGGTGGCAATCGGAGCCGCAATCGCTCAGATCGCGGCAGCCGTCGAGCTGATCACCACCTCGCTGCACAGTGGCGGACGGTTGATCTACCTGGGTGCCGGCACCAGTGGCCGGATCGCGCTGCTCGATGCGGTGGAGTGCCCGCCCACCTTCAGCACCCGGCCGGATCAGGTGATGGTGCTGCTCGCCGGCGGGCATCCGGCCTTCACCACCGCCGCCGAGGGCGCTGAGGACAGCCCGGCCAGGGCGATCGCCGATGTCGATCGGGCCGGGGTGGACGAGCGGGACACCATCGTGGGCATCGCGGCCAGTGGCCGCACCCCGTACGTGCTGTCCGGCCTGGACCGAGCCCGCGAGCGCGGCGCGGCGACCGTGTCGATTGCCTGCAACCGGGACGCCGAATGCACCGCACACGCCGATGTCGGCATCGAGATCGACACCGGTCCCGAGGTGCTGACCGGATCAACCCGGCTCAAGGCCGGCACCGCGCAGAAGCTGGTGTGCAACATGCTCAGCACCGCCGCGATGGTCCAGCTCGGCAAGACCTATCAGAACCTGATGATCGATCTGCGCCCGACCAACGGCAAGCTGCTGGATCGGGCTCGCCGGATCGTCGCGACGGCCGCCGACGTGGACGAGCAAACGGCGGCCAGCACTCTCGAATCGGCCGGCAACCGGCCCAAGATCGCGACCGTGATGCTGGCCGCCGGAGTGGACCCGGTCGAGGCGGCCCGCCAGCTTGCCGCCGCCGATGGGTCGGTGCGCCGCGCCATCGACCTGGCTCGCAAGCCCCTGGGCCGGTAGCCGACGGTCCGATCAGCCGGCGGTTTGGTCAGCTAGCTGCGTCCAGCACCACCGAGCGGGTGAGCTGGCGTGGCCGATCCGGATCGAGGCCGCGCCGGCCAGCCAGCACCGCCGCCAGCCGCTGCACCAGGATCAGTTCGACCATCGGATCCTCGGCGCTGTCGTGAAAGCCGGCCCCGGTTGCCCTTATCTGCGCGGCCAACCGTGGCTCGGCCGGGCCGAAGTGCCAGACCAGCCGGCCGGGTCCGGCAATGCTGATCGGGCCATGCCGGTACTCCATGCTCGGGTAGCTCTCGGTCCAGAACTGGGCGGCCTCGCGCAGCTTCAGCGCGGCCTCGCGGGCGATCTCTGCCGCCCAACCGGCGCCGAGGAAGGTGATCTGCTCGGCGTCGGCCCACGAGTCGTCCAGCTGCTGGTGCACCGCGAGCTCGCCAGCACTGGCCAGCGGTGCCAGGTCAGTACCGAGGTGGGCTCGCAGCACGCCCAGCGCGCTGGTGGCGAACCTGGTCTGCACCACCGACCGCTCGTCAGCGAAGCCGAGCTCGATGACCTGGTCGGCCAGTGCCGCGACCGGAGTCCCAGCGCTGGCGGTCAGCACCGTGCTGTGCAGGCTGCCCTGAACGGCAGCCAGCAGCCGGTTCAGCTCGGTGGTGGTGCCCGAACGGGTGATGGCCACCAGCCGGTCGTAGTTGCGGCCAGTCGGAAACTCAGAGGCGGCGAAGGCATCGCTGTGGCCCTGGCCGGCCCGCTCGCGCAGGTTGGCGTAGGCCGCCGCCATGAACCAGGACGTGCCGCAGCCAACCACCGCGATCCGCTCGCCGGGCATGGGCAATTCGGCGCCGGACCGGGCGGCCAGCTGAGCAGCCTGTCGCCAGCAGTCGGGTTGGCTGGCGATCTCTTCGCTCAGGTAGGACATCAGTCGACCCTAGATGGTCAGCAGCTGCGCGTTCAAGATTGGTTGGTCGAGTCAACGCACAAATTTGCGCAATCATCGCTTCGCTTCGCTGAGCCCGCCTCGGCATGCAACCCTGCCCGGTCAACCAGCGTTCTTATCTAGGTGAGCGAGATGGGACGCCTGCAGTGCTGATTCCGAGATCTGAGTGGCCGGACTTTGATTCCTTCGTCCGGGAGTCCTCGCCCGCGCTCATCCGGGCGGCCTACCTGCTCACCGGCGACTCCGGCCACGCCGAGGATCTGGTTCAGGCCGCCTTGCTTCGTGTGGCCCGCCGCTGGAAGGTCGCTCGGGAGAATCCGATCGCGTTCACCCGCAAGGTGATCGTCAACCTGGCCACCGATCGCTGGCGCACCCGGGCCAGGCGACCGGCCGAAACCTATTTGCATGCCGGCGTCGAACCGGCCGCCGACGGCGCGGACGCGGCAATCGTGCTGCGCCACCTGCTCCGGCAGCTGATAGCTGAGCTGCCGCCCAGCCAGCGGGCAATCCTGGTGCTGCGGTTCTTCGAAGACCTGTCGATCAGCGAGACCGCCGAGACCTTGGGCTGCAGCGAGGGCAATGTGAAGTCCCAGACCCATCACGCGCTCAGCCGGCTCCGGACGCTGGTCGTCGCCGCGGAGGCTGACTCGGTGACGATGAAGGAGGCAGATCATGTTGACCGATGACGAGCTGATCGAAGGCCTGCGCGGGGCGTTCGCCGATGAGGTGGCCGACGTGAGCGCGCCGGAGCACTTCGCGGCCAGCACCAGTCGACGGCTGCGAGGCCAGTACCTTCGGATTCGCGGATTC
>JBDSAN010000302.1:0-2691 GCA_039922115.1 Jatrophihabitantaceae bacterium | reverse complement strand
GTCATAGTCAGCCCCATCGACGAACTTCGGTGGCGGTGACAGCGAGGCGAAGTTGTCCAGGAAGCCGGCGCAGGTCGAGGTGTAGATACCCGAGGGTTGGGCCGGTGGCACCGCAAGCTGGTTTACCCAACCCTGGACGAAGGATTTGGTGGCATTGATGCAGGTGCTGGTGTTGCTGCCGCCGGCTTCCATGTCGTAGATGATCGGCGAGTTGGACGACATGCCCAGCCCGACCAGCGCGTTGTAGGCGGCCTTGGCCTCGTTCTGGCCCTGGGCGTAGGCCGTCGAGGTGTTGGTGCTGAAGTGGTCGAAGCCGGCCAGGCACGGGTTCTGCGGGCCGACCCACAGCGGCAGCAGCGCCCAACCCTGCCCGGTCACCTGGGACACCCAGGATGCGGTCAGGTTGGGTTGGCTGCACGCCCGGTCCTTACCGCCGATGTAGATTCCCCAGGCCAGATAGGGGGTGTTGCGGAAGAATGCGCTCATCTGGGAGACCGACGGCGCGGTGCAGGAATCGCCGCCCTTACCGATGGTGGTAAAACCCTGCGGGGCAGCCGCGGCCGGCGCTGCGGTAAAGGTTGCGGTGATGGTCGCGCCGGCCAGCGAACCAGCCAGCAGCAGGGCTACCACGGCCAGCACCCGGAGCCGTCCAATACCGGACAAATGCCGAATCATATGGCAAAGCATGCCGCCCGGTCGGCCATCTGTCCAGGGCCAACGCCGGTTGGCGCGGGATCTGCCACGCGACCGGAGGATCGGTCATCCGTACTCTGGACGGGTAGGCGCTCGGCACGATCCACCGAGGGTACGAATCGGAAGGCTGCTACATGATCGCCTCAGCGATGTCGCCAGACAACCGAACGGCCGCGCTGGCGGCGATGAAGGCGCAACCCGAATTCGACGTCCTGATCATCGGCGGCGGGGTGGTCGGAGCCGGTGCGGCGCTGGATGCGGTGACCCGCGGCCTGTCGACGGCGATCGTCGAGGCCCGGGACTGGGCCAGCGGCACCTCCAGCCGTTCCAGCAAGCTCATCCATGGTGGCCTGCGCTACCTGGAGATGCTCGATTTCGCGCTGGTACGTGAGGCGCTGCACGAGCGTGGCCTGCTGGTGCAGCGGATCGCCCCGCACCTGATCCGGCCGGTGCCCTTCGTCTACCCGCTGGCCCACCGCGGCTGGGAGCGTCCCTACGTGGGGGCCGGGGTGTTGCTCTACGACACCATGGGCACCGCGCTGGGAACCGCTCGCGGCCTGCCACATCACCGGCACCTGAGCCGGCGCAAGGTGTTGCGCGAGGCGCCCTGCCTCAAGCCCGAGGCGGTCACCGGCGCGGTGCAGTACTGGGACGCCCAGGTCGACGACGCCCGGCACACGCTGGCGGTCGTGCGAACCGCGGTGTCCTTCGGCGCGCAGGCCGCGAACCGGACCAGGGTGGTCGGCTTCCTGCGCGAGGGGGAGCGGGTGACCGGTGCCCGGGTGCTGGACCTGGAATCGGGCACAGCCTTCGACGTCCGGGCCAAGCAGGTCATCAACGCGACCGGGGTCTGGACCGATGAGACCCAGCAACTGGCCGACACTCGCGGCCAGTTCCACGTCCGGGCGTCCAAGGGCGTGCACCTGGTGGTGCCGCGCGACCGGCTGCAGTCCAGCACCGGCCTGATCCTGCGCACCGAGACCAGCGTGCTGCTGGTCATCCCGTGGGGTCGGCACTGGATCATCGGAACCACCGACACCGACTGGAACCTGGACCTGGCACATCCGGCGGCCAGCGCCCGCGACATCGACTACCTGCTCAACCAGGTCAATTCGGTGCTGAGCTCGCCGCTGACCCGGGCCGATGTGGAAGGCGTCTATGCCGGCCTGCGGCCGCTGCTGTCCGGCGAGTCGGAGCAGACGTCCAAGCTGTCCCGCGAGCACGTGGTCGGCCACCCGGTGCCCGGCCTGGTCGTGATTGCCGGCGGCAAGTACACCACCTACCGGGTGATGGGACGCGACGCGGTGGACGAGGCGGTGCGAGGCATGGACGCCCGGGTACCCGACTCGTGCACCGAATCGATCCCGCTGGTCGGGGCCGAGGGTTGGGAGGCGGTACGCAACCAGCGGCACCGGCTGGCCGCCAAGTCCGGGCTGCACGTGGCCCGGATCGATCACCTGCTCAACCGCTACGGCAGCCTGATCGATGAGGTCCTGGCGTTGATCGAAGCCGATCCGGGCTTGGCCCAGCCGCTGCCCGGGATCGACGACTACCTGCGTGCGGAGGCGGTGTACGCGACCACCCACGAGGCCGCCCGGCACCTTGATGACGTGCTGGCCCGGCGGACCCGAGCCTCGATCGAAGCCTGGGACCGTGGCGTCTCGGCCGCGCCGGTGGTGGCCGAACTGATGGCTCCGATCCTCGGCTGGGACCAGACCCAGCAGTCGGCCGAGGTCGAGCACTACCTGGCCAGGGTGGCCGCTGAGCGGGAGTCCCAAGAGCAGCCCGATGATGCCACCGCTGACGCTGCCCGGCTCGGGGCCGCCGACATCGTCCCGGTGCACTAGCCCCGTTGCTTCGGCCCGGCCAGCTGCTCAGTCGGTCAGGTTGTCCCGGGCCCACAGTGCGGCCGAGGTCCGGTCCGCGACCCCGATCCGGCGAAAGATGTTGCCCAGGTGCACCTTCACGGTCCGCTCGGCGATGCCAGCGACCGGCCGA
>JBDSAN010000301.1:0-3049 GCA_039922115.1 Jatrophihabitantaceae bacterium | reverse complement strand
AGCAAGATTGCCATCAGTGCATCGGCACGCCGCTGATCCATCGTCCGGGTGTCGGTGGGCGGAAGGTGACGGGCGGCCGTATCGAGGCGGGCGTGCATCGCCTGCGCCTCGGCCGCCGGTAGCAGCGCGAGCAACCAGGCCATGCCGTCATCGGCGGGTGCGAACCGGACGTGCCGATCAGCCAACGCCCGGCGATGCCGGACCTCGGCGGTGGCCGGATCGGCAGCCAGCGCTGCTCGCTTGGCCGATTGCCGGGTCTGAGCCAGGCTCTGATCGGCTGCTCGGGCTAGCACTCGCTGCTCGAATCCGGGCAGCCGTTCATCGGGCAGCTCGAAGGAGTGCTCGGTGATCACGCGGGCCTGATCGAGCGAGATCTTGCCGCCACGCAAGGCCACGAAGGTGCCAGGCAGCCGCCGGTACAGCTGCTCGGCAGTCTTGAGCCGCGACCGGGCCAGGCCACCGGACAGCCGCAGGGCCGCGCCAACCTCTTCGACGCACCAGCGTTCGGACGAGCTGTCGCCGGCCGCGATCAGGGCCAGCAGGTGCTGCTGCTGAGCAGCCAACCAGGCCAGCTGGCCGTCGATCGCGACCAGCGCGTCGACCTGAGCGGCTTGGTCGAGCCGTTCGAAGCCTGCGCTGCTCAGCTCGGCGATATCAAGGTAATCGCTCGCGATAGGGTCAGGCTCGCACGGAGGCCGGTCGGCTAGGTCGGACTCATCGGGCGGCGGTGGCAGCCAGTCCCAGGCGCCCGGGTCCCAATCGGCCGGCGCGTACTCGGCTGCGCTGGCTGCGCCGTCCCCGTCGAACCAGTCGCCGGTACCCCCGAGTTCCATGCCAGCAGGCTATTCGAACACTCTGACAATTCTAGTTCAGCCCAACGCGAGCCTGCCCAAACGACGCCGACGCCGACCCAACGCCGACCCAAAGCGCAACGCCAGCCCACCCGGCCTCATGAGTTCGGATCGCGCTGTAATTTTTCCGGCCGCTGACGACATCTACTTAGTAGCGGTGTTCGTCACCGAGGGGGAGGGCCAGGTGGACGACGCCGAGCGGCGCGCACTGATCGACAGCTGGTTCCGTAGCTATGCCGCTCGGGTGCTTGCCTACCTGCTTCATCGCACCGACTCCCAGACCGCACAGGACGTGCTTCAGGAGGTCTTCGTGACCGCATTCGGCAAGGCTCACCAGGTGTCGGACCCGCCGCTCGGCTGGCTGTTCGGTACCGCGCGCCGGTTGCTGGCCAACCGACTTCGGCAATCGCGCCGGCAGGAACAGCTCATCGAGCAGCTGATGACCGACGTCGGCGCCGAGCCGGATCCGGCCGGCTTCGAACTCAAGCAGGCGTTCGCAAGTGCCCTAGCAGGCCTGCCCGAAAGCGACCGCGAGGTGCTCACGCTCGCCGGCTGGTACGACCTCACCCCGCGCCAGGCTGCCCAGGCGCTCGGTTGCTCGGCCTCGACCTACGCGGTCCGGCTGCACCGAGCGCGCAAGCGGCTGGCCACTGCGCTGGACGACGCCGGCCACCGCGGCGACACCCCAGCCGGACAATTCCTGGAGGCACTCCGTGGCTGACCAACCGAACGCAGCTGACCAACCGAACAACCTCAACCACTGGCTGCGCGCGGTCCGGCCGGACACGCCGGCCGACCATGACTGGACGGACTCGGCCGAGGCCGACCAGGTACTGGCCGGGGTGCATCGCGAGCTGGCGGCAACCGGCAAGCCAACTGGCCGCCGCCGGCCCCGGCGAGCGGTAGGCAGGTATTGGCAACCGCTGGTCGGCGGGGCGGTGGCCGCCGCTGCGGTGGTCGCCGCGCTGGCGCTGCCGGGCAACAGCGACCCCAACGGCACCGGCTTCGGCAACAACGACGCCACCGGCTCCGGCCAGCTGGCACAGCCGGGCATTCGGCCGGCGGCAATGCTGCTCAGCAGCACCAACTCGTGCGGGCAGCTGCTGGCAGACCTGCGCTCGCACACGGCTGCCGGCGCTACCGCCTACGGCCTGCCCGGCCTGTTCTACGGATCGCGGGCCCTGGCCAGCAGCCAGGCATTGACCGACACTCGCAACGCGGCGGCCGGCAGCGACCCGTCCGCCACCTCAACGACCAACGTCCAGGAGGCCGGCGTCGACGAGCCAGACATCGTCAAGACCGAGCCCGGCCGCCTGATCAGCCTGGTCGATGGCAACCTGCGGATCATCGACGCCAGCAGCCGCAAGGTCACCGGCTCGCTCGACCTGACTCGCTTCGTCGGTCAGCTATCGGCCCAACTGCTCGTCGATGGCGACCACGCCCTGGTGATAGCCGGCAACGGCAACGGCAACGGCAACGGCTATGGCGGTGGCGCCAGCAACGGCCTGATCAGCCCGTACCAACCGTCGAGCGTGCGCTCGACCTACCTGTTCATCGACCTGTCCGGTCAGCCCAAGATCACCGGTTCGATGCGCGCGGACGGCTCCTACCTGGACGCGCGGCAGGTTGGTTCGACCGTCCGGCTGGTGGTGCGCAGCGCGCCGGCGGTGGTCTTTCCGAACAACAGCACGGTCGCGGCCAACCAGCGGCTGATCCGCGCACTGCCGCTGTCGAGCTGGCTGCCCAAGTACTCGATCTCGAGGGGCGCTGCCAGCACCGCCGGCGCCGAACACACCGTGCCGTGCGGGCAGGTCAGCCACCCGGCGGCCTACACCGGCACCTCGCTGCTCACCGTCTACACCCTGGACCTCAACCACCTGGCAGCCGACGCGCAGCCGATCACGGTGGCCGCCGATGGCGACACCGTGTACGCGAACGGCGATAGCCTCTACCTGGCCAGCAATCCCGATTGGTTCTGCTGCATGCCGGTAGCGGCCGCGATTCCGACCGTCCAGCGCACCCAGCTGCACCGCTTCGACATCAGCGGCTCAAGCCGGCCGAGCTACCTCGGCTCGACCAGCATCCCCGGCCGGTTGCTGAGCCAGTATTCGCTGTCGGAATATGCTGGTTCGCTGCGTGTCGCGACTACTCGGAGCACGCTGCCAGGTCCCGGCATCGCCAGCCGGGCCGGTCAATCC
>JBDSAN010000300.1:0-6379 GCA_039922115.1 Jatrophihabitantaceae bacterium | reverse complement strand
GCTGCGCGCAACACCGGCAGCGGATCAGCTGCGGGTCGCTGCCTGCAGCCGGTCGTCTCGGTCGTGGTGGGTCTGAGCACGCTGGTTGGAGCCGATGACGAGCCCGGTTGGCTTGACGGCTACGGCGCGATCCCGGCCAGCTACGCCCGCCGGTTGGCGCACGATCCGAGCGGCACCTGGCGGCGGTTGGTCACCGACCCGGTGACCGGCCAACCATTGGATTACGGAACCACCAGATACCGGCCGCCAAAGCACCTCGCCGATCACGTGATCGCCCGGGACGGGACCTGTACCTTCCCGTGCTGTCAACACATCGCCAGCCGGGCCGACCTCGACCACATCACGCCGTTCGACCGTGGCCCGACCAGCGCACAGAACCTGCAACCGCTACACCGGAGACATCACAACGCCAAGACACACGGCGGTTGGCGCTCGGAACGCGATGACGCCACCGGGTGGACCACCTGGACCAGCCCGATCGGTCGGACCTACCGAAGCCGGCCAGCCCAACGCTGGAAGCTGCCGGATGATCCACCATTCTGATCCGATCCCGGTGCCCGGTGCCCGGTGCCCGGTGCCGCCTGGGCTGATTGGCGGGTGTCGGTAGCTCGGGCTGATCGGTAGCTCGGGCTGATCGGCGGCTTGGGCTGACCAACAGGCAAGGCGGGCCGGCAGCTTGCCGCTAGCCCGCAGCTCAGTGCTGGTCGTGCACCCAGGCTGCTAGTAAGCCCCGGTAATGATTGATGAAATGGTCATGCTCGTGCGCCGGAAAGGTGGACTGCACGGTCTCGACCAGCAGCCGATCGAAATCCGGTCCGGCCACCCACTCCAGCACGATGTCATCGAGGTCGGCCAGCCTGCTGGCGCAGAAGTCGGCGTAGCGCTCGGTCTCGAAATGCGCATCGGCGAGCTGCCGGTAGCCGGCCAGCTTGTCCGCATACGACAGGTCGTCCCGGTCAGCAATATCGAAGTACCGGCGGGTATCCAGGTCGAAGCGCGGCTTGCGACCGGTCGCGGTACAGAACACCGACCACTTCACCAGCGCCTTCATCGCCCATGGAAAGTAGTAATGCAGGCTGGTCAGCGCGACGTCCGGGCAAGCGTTGGCATAGTCGATCGGATACACCTCGGAACCGGCGACCAGCGTCTCGCACGAGTTGAACTCCCACCGGAAGAAGGCATTCACCAGCCGACCGATTGTCACCACCTCATCCCCGGTCGCCGCGTCCAGAAAGTCGTGGCTGATCGAATACCGAGCATGCATCGGCTGGTCCGGATCGAAATTCATCACCATCGTCTCGGCGCCGATGGATAGGCTGCGGGCGAACACGTCATAGCCGTCCACCGCCTTCTGCAGGTGCATCAGCCGCTGGCCGGACTCGTCGTAGGCCCGATGCAGCTGTTCAGCATCAGCGATCCGGCTCACCCCGACCCAGGCGCCGCCGTCGTAGGGCTTCATGAACATCGGGTAGCCGATCCGCTCGGCGATCACGTCCAGATCGAAGGCCTGGTTGTAACGCGTCGCGGTGTAGGCATATTTGGCGTGCTCCGGCGGGTTCTTGTAGGGCACCAGCACCGTCTCGGGCACCTTCAGGCCGAGCCGCATCATCGCGCAATAGGCGGCGTGTTTCTCCATACTCTGAAAGGTGAACGGGCTGTTCAGCAGGTACACGTCGTCCATCAGCGCGGTCTTTTTCAGCCACTCCCGCGGGTGGTAGTACCAGTAGGCCAACCGGTCGATGACCAGGTCGTAGCGCGGCTTGTACCGCAGGTTGAACGGCTCGACGGTGACCCGCTCGACGTCGTAGTGGTGGAGGTTGTCCCGGCCATCGCCGACCGCGCCGAGCCGGCGCATGATCGATTCGAAGGCAGTTGGCCAGTCCTGCTCGGTGCCCAGCAGCAGCCCGATCAGGTGGGTGGTCTCGGTCATCGGCGATCAGGCTCCCTAACGGAAATCAGGCCTAACGGAATGGGATCAGCAGAATCGGGGTAGGTGGTGGGCGAACTGCGCGCGCCAGGACGGCCAGTCATGCGGGATGTCATAGCCCCAGACGTCCAGCTCGTGACGAATTCCCTGCTCGGCAAGGCGATCGGCGAAAGCCCGGGTGCTCGGCAGCGACTGGGTCGGCTCGACCTCCCAGGCACCCTGGCCCACCACCAGCAGCAGGCTCACCCGATCCCGCAACCAGTTCAGGTGATCGCCGTGCAGGTTGGCCACGTAGGACATCGGGTTGTTGAAGTAGGTCTGGCTACCCTGCTCGCCCCAGGCCCGCCAGGTGCTCGGGTCGTAGTTGCCGGACAGGCAGATCGCCAGCGGGAACAGGTCAGCGCGTTTCAGGGCGAAGTTGGCCGCATGAAACGCGCCGAGGCTGCAGCCGGCCGTGCCGAACTCGGTTGCGCCACCGCATTCGGCCGAGATCAGCGGCACCACCTGCTCGACGATCCACGACTCGTACCGGCCATGCCGGCGGGCGCGCTCCTCGATCGGCACGCTCTCATCCGACCAGCTGTAGCCATCGGCGCTGTCCACGCAGTACAGCTTCACCCGGCCGGCCTCGATCAGGTCGGCGACCGCGTCCACCATGCCGTTGTTCTCGAAGTCGGCTGCGCTGCCTCGCTCGGACGGGAATACCAGCACCGGACGGCCGTAATGGCCGTAGGAGATCACCGATCCGCTGAAGCCCTCCCAGCCGACCTCAGCCTGCTCCCGCCTCATGCCGTCGAACCGCTCTCGGCTGGCTGCGCAGCGAGGTCAGGCCCGGCCAGCTCGATCAGCAGGTCGGCCAGCGCCGGTTCGAAACCGTCCCGCCATGCCGTGTAGTTGTGCACGTCGCGCACCTCCGCAAGCTGCACCCGATATCCCAGGCCGTCCAGGATGGCAGCCATCGCCCGGTTGTTCGCCAGGTTCTCCTCAAGCACGCCGCAGGTCATCGCCACCGGCAACGGCCGCGGGTCGGCCACCGCCTGCGCCAGGTCGCCGACGAACCGGGTCACCGGCCCGAACCGCGCGAACCGCCGCTCCTGAGCGTCCAGCTGCGGCTGGAAGAAACTGCCGGACTGCAGGAACAGCCCGTCGAACAGCGCGGACAGCCGGTGCGCGTGCAGCATCGCCAGCGCGCCCAGGCTGGCCCCGGCCCCGATCCGGATCGTGCTGGGGGCCAGTTCGGCCAGCGCCGGCAGTACCTCACCGGCCAGCGCGCGGGCGTAGGCCGGGTACACCGCGTACCAGCGGTTGCGGTCGCCGGGCGCGAGCAGCGCCACCCGGATCGGCCTGATCCGCCCGCTACCGATCTGTACCGCCACGAACCTGATGAGTTCAGCCAGCCGCGCGTACTCCGGCCCGTCGTGCACGATCAGCAGCGGCGCCGGGCTGGCCGGGTCCAATTGGTCCGGTGACCAGAGCGCGCCGTGCACGGTGCTGCCCAGGTTCTGGCTGCTGACCGCAAGCTCGGTGAACCCGCCCGGGCAGCCAGCCTGATCCAGCCAGCCGGGCCGGTGGTACTCCGGAAATTCGATCACCGACTTGTCGCCGAAGGCACCCGCCGCGCGCAGCGGGTTGGCGGGGTCGGTGATCGTCTCGCGGCCCTCGTTCGGGTGGCTCAGCTCGAGCAGGTACTCCATCCGGTTGGCTGCGGGCCTGGGCAGGAACAGGCTCCAGACGCCGCGCCGGTAGCTGAAATCCAGCTGATCGCCGGGGACCCGCACCTCCTGGTAGAGCCGCACGCCGCGCAGTCGCGCGTGCGGATCAGGCAGCCGAAAGGTCACCCCGGCCGGGTCGACCAGCGGTGGTGTCAGGGCTGCGGTGGCGGTCATCGAACTAGACCATAGCGGCCAACCTGGCCGCTAGGTTGCCCAACCTGAGCTCGCGTCTGCAAAGCTGTACTGACAGACACCGAGGAGGTGTGGGCGTGGGCGACGATGTCGAGAGCACCGAGTTCACCGGTCAGGACCGGCAGCGATATCGCGAGAAGGTACGGCGCTGCCTGGACGTGTTCGCGCGGATGCTGACCGAGTCGAAGTTCGACTTCGCGCATCCGCTGACCGGCCTGGAGATCGAGTTCAACCTGATCGATGAGCGCAACGACCCGGCCATGAAGAACGCCGACGTGCTGACCGCGATCGCCAACGAGGACTTTCAGACCGAGCTCGGACGGTTCAACATCGAGATCAACGTCCGGCCCCGTGAGCTGAGCGGCGACTCCACCAACGAGTTGGAGGTGGACCTGCGGGCGAGCCTGAACGATGCCGAGGAGCGCTCCCGGACCCTGGGCGCCCACATCGTGATGATCGGCATCCTGCCCACGCTGGTCTCGGCCGACCTGACCCGCACCTCGCTCAGCTCCAACCCGCGTTACGCCCTGCTGGACGAGCAGATCTTCGCTGCCCGAGGCGAGGACCTGCACATCGTGATCGACGGTCCGGAACGGCTGTCCACCTATTCCGACACCATCGCGCCCGAAGCTGCCTGCACCAGCGTCCAGTTTCACCTGCAGGTCAGCCCGCAGGACTATGCCAACAACTGGAATGCTGCCCAGGCCATCGCCGGCGTCCAGCTGGCAATGGGCGCCAACTCACCGTTCCTGTTCGGCAAGGAACTCTGGCGGGAAACCCGGATCGCGCTGTTCGAACAGGCCACCGATACCCGGCCGGCCGAGCTCAAGGCGCAGGGCGTCCGGCCCCGGGTCTGGTTCGGCGAGCGCTGGATCAACTCGATCTTCGACCAGTTCGAAGAGAACGTCACCTACTTCCCGGCGATCCTGCCGGTGTGCGACGCCGAGGACCCGGTCGCGGTGCTCGCCCGCGGCGACACTCCCCGGCTGCAGGAACTGCGGATGCACAACGGGACGATCTACCGGTGGAACCGGCCGGTGTATGACGTCTTCCGCGGCAAGCCACACCTGCGGGTGGAGAACCGGGTGCTACCGGCCGGCCCGACCGTGGTCGACATCCTGGCCAACGGCGCCTTCTACTACGGCCTGCTGCGGATGCTGGCCGAGGAGGACCGGCCGATCTGGACCCGGCTGTCCTTCGCTGCGGCCGAGGACAACTTCTATGCCGGCGCCCGGCATGGCATCAACGCCAAGATCTACTGGCCGGGGCTCGGCGAGGTGCCGGCCACCGAACTGGTACTGCGCCGGTTGCTGCCGCTGGCCCACGAAGGCCTGGACCGGTGGGGGGTCAGCGCCGAGGTGCGGGACCGGTTGCTCGGCATCATCGAGCAGCGCTGCATCACCCATCGCAACGGAGCCGAGTGGCAGGTGCAGACCGTCCACAAACTCGAACGGCAGAACCGGACGCTGGACCGCCGGGACGCGCTGCGGCAGATGCTGGGCAGCTACGCCGAGCACATGCACAGCAACGAGCCGGTACACACCTGGTCTGTTTAGCGCCTGTTTAGCGCCCGTGTTTAGCGCCCGTGTTTAGCGCCTGTTTAGCGCCTAGCTAGTGCGGGTCTAGCTTTTCAAGCGGCGCCAACCTGGGTAAGTTCGCAGAGCGGCTCAAACTGGAAGCCGATTGCGGTACGGCCTCCGGGGAGCCGTGTGCGAAGCGAGGCCAGCATGTTCGTCGTCGTTATTACCGATCCTGATGCGCCGACCGTGCCACCGCGAGCGGTCGGCCCGTTCGACGACTTCGACCTCGCGCAGGCATTCAGCCAGACCCTGGTCGAGAAGTGGCAGAACGCCGGCGGCAACCTGCCCGCCGCGAGTGTCACCCGGGTGGAGCAATCCCATCCGGGTGTCGTGATCGGCGAGATCCAACCGTAGGCGGCGGCGATGTTGCGCCTGGACGTCAACTTCTTCGACTACACCATCCTCGGTATCTACTTCCTGCTGGTGATCGCCATCGGTGTGATGGCCCGGCGCGCGGTCGCCACCAGCGAGGACTTCCTGCTGTCCGGCCGGTCGCTGCCGGCCTGGGTGACCGGACTGGCCTTCATCTCGGCCAACCTGGGCGCGATCGAGATCCTTGGCATGGCCGCCAACGGCGCCCAGTACGGCATGTCGACGCTGCACTTCTACTGGGTCGGCGCGGTACCGGCAATGGTCTTCCTCGGCCTGGTGATGATGCCGTTCTACTACGGGTCCAAGGTACGAACCGTCCCGGAGTTCCTGCTGCGCCGGTTCAACCCGGCCACCCACCTGTTCAACGCGGCCACCTTCGCCGCGGCCGCGGTGCTCACCGCCGGGGTCAACCTGTACGCCCTGGCGCTGGTGATCAACGCCCTGATCGGCTGGCCGATCTGGCTTTCCATCATCATTTCCGCGGTATTCGTGCTCGTCTACATCACCCTCGGTGGGCTGTCCGGGGCGATCTACAACGAGGTGTTGCAGTTCTTCGTGATCGTCGCGGACCTGGTGCCGCTGGTGGTGATCGGGCT
>JBDSAN010000299.1:0-10077 GCA_039922115.1 Jatrophihabitantaceae bacterium | reverse complement strand
AGCATCACGACCGACCATGAAGCAGGTCGCCCAGAACCTCCGCACCGGCGAGCTCACCGTCTCCGACGTGCCCACGCCCCGGCTGCGCGCGGGCGGCGTGGTCGTGCGGAACGACGTCACCACCGGTCATCAGTTGCTTCAAGCCGCCGATCGCGGCCGGCGCGAACTCCTCGACCAGCCGGAACAGGCCGGCGGTCAGCCAGGCGACGGTCACCTCGCGCGTCAGCAGGAACTCGCCGAGCTCGGTCGGCGACGGCAGGGCGTCCGCGGGGTAGACCTCCAGCGTGGCGCCCGTCAGCAGCGCGCCCCAAAGCTCCAAAGTGGACGCGTCGAAGGCCAGCGGCGCGAGCCGCAGCATCGTCTCCCCCGGCCCGCTTCGGACGTAGCCGGCCTCGTGGACCAGCCGGAGGATCGCGCGATGCGGGACGCTGACGCCCTTCGGCTCACCAGTGGACCCAGAGGTGAACGCGACGTAGGCCTGCCGCGCCGGGTCGGCCGCGGGGAGCTCGGTGAATTCGGCGTCCCAGGACTCATCCCAGGTGCCGACGGCCGGGAGGCCTCGCAAGGCCTGGTTGTCCACTGCGGACGCGGTCACGATCGCGGCCGGGGTCGCCTTGTTGACCATCTGCTCGAGCTGGGCCGCGGGCAGGCCCAGATCGACGCCGACATATGCGGCACCGGCCGTCAGGATGCCCACCAGCGCCACGACCTCGCCGACGGACCGTTCAACCCCGAGCAGCACCCGGTCCCCCGGCCTGACCCCGACTTCGCGGAGCAGTCGCGCTTGTTCCGCGGCGGCCGAAGCGAGCTGCGCGTAGGTCAGTTCGAGCGCGCCCTCGCGGACGGCTACGACGTCAGGGAATCGGGCGACCACGTCCCGGAACATCGCGTCCATAGACGTCTGCGGGAAGTCCACGCGCACATCGTTGACCGCCGTGAGCAGCGCCCGCCGGTGGACGGAGAGACAGCGCACCTCTTCGAGTGCGGCGCCGGTGTTCGCCGCCAGCTCCTCGGCAGCCGCGGCGAAGTCGGCGGAGAACCCGCTGATCTCACGGTCGGCCCAGACCGCGGTCGCGTATTCGAAGTGCCCGGCCAAGGACGGATCAGACTGCCCGATCAGCAGCGTCAGGTCGAACTGCGCGCCGCCGCCGTGGCCCTCCTCGATCCGGACGTCCAGCGATCCGCGCGTCAGGCGCTGCGGGACGAGCTGGTCGTGCATACCGAAGCAGACCTGCACGAGCGGGTGGCAGCCGATGGTCCGCTCGATGCCGAGCCGGGCGACGAGCTCCTCGAACGGCAGTTGCCCGTGGTCGATGCTCAGCGTCAGCGAGCGGTGTACCGAACGCAGGTAGTCCGCCACGGTCACGGAGTCGTCGACGTCGATGCGGACCGGGACGAGGTTGCCCGCGACGCCGACCAGCTCACGCAGCTCAGAAGCCGCCCGGCCGACCAACGGCACGCCGACGAGCAGGCCACGCACCCCGGTCGTCCGGCTCAGCGCGAGCCCGAAAGCGCCCAGCAGGAAGGAGAACGTCGTGATGCCGAGCTCGCGAGCGCGGGCGGTGACCGAGGCACTCACGGCCGGGCCGAGGTCCAGCGGCGTGCGCTCGCCCGCGGCGTCCTGCACCGGCGGACGCTGCCGATCGGCGGGCAGTTCGAGCACGGACGGGCGGCCGGCGAGGTGCTCGGCCCAGAACTCGGCCTGCTCCTCCCACACCCCGCTCGTGCGCAGCTGTTCCTGGTGGCGGATCAACGCGCTCAGCGGCACGCCGGGCGGGAACTCGTCTTCCCCGTGGTACCGCTGAAAGATCTCCGTAAGCACCAGCCCGACCGCCAGGCCGTCCAGCACCATGTGATGCGCGGTGAGCACGACGGCCTGACGGCCTGAGGCGTGCGCGAAGTGCAGGAAGCGCACGGCCGGCGCGGTCTTGAGGTCGAACGGCTTGCGAGCCTCGACCGCCGTGGTTTGCCTTACGTAGTCATCGAAATCAGCGACGTCGCCCTCGTGCGCGAAGCCTGCGAACTCCGGCGTGTGATCATCGAGGACGACCCTGACAATCTCGGTCTCCCCGTCGACGAAGACGGTCCGCAGCCCCTCATGCCTCGCGACCGTGGCACCGACGGCCCTCTTGAACGCCTCGACGTCCAAGGTGCCCTTCTCGATGAACGCGGTGAAGACGAGGTTGTACGGAGAGCCCCCGGTAACACTCTCGATCAGCCACATCCCGCGCTGGCTGTGCGAAAGCCCGGCCAGGACAGGCTCCGAAGGGTCCTCGACAGCGACGGGTGCCGCGACGACCTCCGCCTGGGCGAAGGCATCCGCCAGCGGAACGCCGTCGAGCAGCGTCTTCAGCGCGATCCTCACGCCTAACCGCTCCTGCGCGATCGCCGCGAGGCGCATGGCACGCAGGGAGTCGCCGCCGAGCTCGATGAAGCTCCGCGTCCCGAAACCCGTGCTGTCCACGGTATCCAGCACGGTCACGGCAAGATCGTCAAGCGTCATAGGGGTGTTCTCCAAACGAGGAACGGTCAGCTGCGGTCAGTCCTGGTTCTTGGTTCCGCCGCGCGCGGCGCCGAGCAGCCGGTCGCGGGAGCTGCCGGCGGCCGGGCCGGAGGCGACGTTCCGGACCGGGGCGACCAGCAGTTCGGCGTGGCCCCGCACGGTGCCCGCCCGGAAGAGATCCATCGTCCGGATCGCGCGGCCCGAAGCCTCGCCCATCCGCTCGACGAGCATGATCAGCAGCAGCGAATCGCCGCCGGCGTCGAAGAAGCTGACGTCGTCGTCGACCTCGTCGAGCTTGAGCACCTCCTGCCACAGCGAGCGCACGAGCTCGACACGGCCCTCGGCGGTCGAGAGGTCTGCCTCGGCAGCGGATGGCTTGGTCACGATGTCCTCCAGTGAATGAGCGAGATCGGTGGCGCTGCGCCGAAGATCGGTGAGGAACCCGGCGATCGCGTCACGGTCGTACAGGGCTTCGATGAAATCCATGGACAGTTCCAGCCGCTTGCGGCCGGGTTCTCCGGCCAGCCGCACGAACAGGCCGAGGTCGTACTTCATGTGCAGCAACGGCACCGGCGCCAGGCGCCCCACGAGCGCGGGCGCCAGCTCCATGTCTTGGGGCACCTCCGTCATGTTGACCAGCACCGCGGACAGCGGCGGCCAGATTACGTCGCGGTTCGGCCGCAGCCCGGCTGTCACAGCGTCGAGCGGCACATCGCCGTCGATGAACGCCTCCATCGCGGAGAACCTGCTCTCCCGCAACAGCTCCCGCCAGGTCGTGGTGTCCTCGAACCGCACGCGTAGCACGACGGTGTTCATAAACATGCCGATCACGTCGGCTACGGCCGGGTCGTCGCGGCCGGGCCAGCCGAAGGCGAAGAGAAAGTCCCGCTGGCTGCCGACCCGCGCCAGCGTTCCGGCAAGCAGAGCGACTCCCGTCATGAACGGGGTGCAGCCCTCCTCGGCCGCCGCCTTCATGAGCGCTTCGGTCAGCTCCTCGTCGAACTGCACCGCCTGCGACGCACCGGACAGCGAGGGGTCATCCGTGGTGCGGCGGAAGGGGATCTCGACCTCCATCGGAACCCCGGTCAGCCGCTCTACGATCTCAGGCAGCCGCTCGGCCACGTCGTGCGGGCCCGCCATGGTGATGACTTCGCCGGGGTGCGGCGGTGAGCTGAGCCGCGGTTCGACACCCTGGGCCGCCGCGCGGTAGACGTCGGCGATCTCGGCCATGAGCAGCGAGCGTGACCAGCCGTCGCAGACGATGTGATGGACGACGACCACCAGCTGTGTGCGGTCGACGCCGAGCCGGATCACCTCGGAGCGGATCGGCGGCTCGGCGTCGAGGTCGAACGGCGTGTAGCACAGCGCTTCCAGCAGCCTGTCGAGCTCCTCGGCCGACCAGTCCTCGGCCTCCGCGTCGATGAAACCGGCTTCGGCCGGTTCGGCGTCCGTGCGGTATTCGATCCGCTTGAGCTCGGCGTTGAGCCGGAACCGCGAACACAGCGACGGATGGCGATCGAGGACTCGCTGGGCGGACGCCACCAGCAGCCCGTGGTCGATCGGGCCGGTGAACTCCACCACCGTGGGGATCAGGCTGGTACGCCGGAGGTGCTCGACGCGATCCAGGACCCACAGGCCCTTCTGCGCCGGATTGGCCGCATACCAGACCGGCGCAGACGAGTCTTGCGTAGCCAAGAGAATTTACCTCACCTCGTGCTGGGCGTTACTTACGAAGCCGGGCGGTAATGGGGACGTGCTTGTAACCGGAGGCGAAATTCGAGATGAGCCGCTCCGGCTTGCCCGCGGGCGCGAAATCGGTGTACCGGCCCAGCAGCTCGTCGAAAAGAACGCTGACGGTGACGCGCGCTACGCTGTGTCCGACGCAGTAATGCGGCCCGATACCGAAGGCGAGGTGCTTGTTCGGCTTACGGCGAATGTCGAACGTCTGGCTGTTCTCGAATACTTCTTCGTCCCGGTTGGCCGCGCCGAGCCACGCGACGACGGCGTCACCTTCGGCGATCTTGGTGCCCCGCACCTCGACATCCCTGGTGGCGTACCGAAGAACGTGGTTGACCGGTGAAGCCCAGCGCAGAGCCTCTTCGTAGGCCGTGCCGTTGACCTCGAGATGCGCGGCCCAGTCCTCGAGCACCTCGGTGCCGGCGAACTCGGCCAGCACGACCGTCGGCGCGTGCGGAGTGGTGACATTGGCGCCGAGCAGCAGGCTGTAGCAGTTCGCGACGATCTCCGAGGCGGACATCAGCCTGCCCTCGAACTCTGTCGAGGTCAGCACGCTGATCAGGTCGTCACCCAGGTTGGCGCGGCGGAACCGCATGAGGTCCTGGAAGTACCCGAAGAGTTCACGATGCGCGGACTTCAGCGTCGCATCCTTGCCGCCCTCGTCCTGGAACTCCGGGTCGTCCGCGGCGATGCAGACCGTGGTGAGCCTGCTCAACCAGGCCCAATCCTCCTGCGGCAGGTCCATCATGGTGCCGGTGACCGACATCGGCAGCGCCAGCATGGCGGTGCCGAAGTCGAAGACGCCGCCGTCGCCGAGGGGCTCGAGCAGGTGGAGGATCTTGACGCGGATGGCATCCCGCTGTCTGTCGACCGCCTTGACCGCGAGCGCCTTTTTCAGCCGCGCCTGCCGTTCGGTATGCCGCGGCGGGTCGGTGACCGCGAGTTGCTGACCACCGGCCGGATCGTCGGTGCCGAGCAGGTCCAGCAACGTACCGCGCTCCGAGGTGAACGTGGCGGTGTCCCGCAGGACGAGATCGGTGTCGGCGTACTTCACGACTGAGAAGAACCCGCGACTCTCGTCCACCTGGTGCCAGTCGAGACCATCCAGCTCACGCAGCCTCCGCCAGATGTCATGGACATTGCCGTCGCTGTGCAGGGTGGGGTCGACCAGGCTCGTCCCGGCGAGATCGATTGGGCACCCGGACAAAGCAGGGGTATTGACAGAGATGACCGGCTCCTCATTCCACGCAACGCAAAACATGCGATCCAAATTATGGAATTGACGCAAATAAATGACGTATGTATCACGCTCGCGGGGAGCGGCATTGCAGAGTCATATACATTTTGTCTTCGACACAAAGAACGTAGCACGGGGCTTCGCCGCGTGTCAACGACCATTCACCCGTCTCACGCCTTACGCAAGACCACTCGGTCATTGCTCTGATAGCGTGAAACAGGACCGTTGCCCAAGTGTCCGTCTACCTGATCCACAGCCGCAGAACCCTACGAAAGACTGCGTGCACAAATAAACCGCGCTAAGGTAACCACTCGATTCACCGCCACTGGAGCAACCAATGATGACCGGCAGTTCTCCGCTCGGCCGAGCGAGTATTCGCAAGACTGCAAGATCAGCGGAGACGTGCCAGGCGACCGGCCCGGCCATACGGTCCAGTGGCGGCCCGCCGAACGGCGGAACACCCATTCATTCGACCCCAGCCATACGTTAATACAACAAGACCAGTGTCAGGCGTGCTTGACATCGAGGTTGACTTACGCAAGTTACCAGCCCGGTGCGGCAATCCCGCACAAGAGCTCCGGTGCCCCGAGGAGATAGACCGTGGAGAAGCAGGAAGATCTCATCACGAACACGAAAACGGCAGTGATCGACTCTTTTTCACTCTATTCGATCGCGGTAAGTCACTGCCCGCAAGGCCAGTCACTGAGAATTTCCGCGGAGAACGGCGAAATCCAACTGGTCACCTCGGCGGCGGCATTGGCCGTAGCCTTCAGCATGCGCACTTGCTGGGACGATGAGTGTGATAAGGAACACCCGCGCGCCACCGAAGCGTCGGTACAGGAGTTCTACGAACGCGGCGGCGTGGAGGTAGCCGAACTGACCTCGGCCGAAGCAATGTCGGCCGGGCGGCTCTATATCGGCTGCAACGAAAAGCGGATCGCCGGCGCGGAGGTGCTGGCGGCCTGCCACTCGGTCCTGCTCGCGGAGTCCCGCGCGGCGACGCTCATATCGACGGTCAGAGCGACCTATTGCTACACGGCCATTCCCGAAACCGCGACAAGCCGGCGCATCGCCCTGAACTGATCGACAAAGGAAGGTTCCTGTGAAGCCGGAATCAACCATCGCCCACCCTGCGACCCTCTCGGCGAACTGGCTCAAGCAGATCGGCCCCCGCGGCCACGGCACCGCCTCGGTGGTCTGCTTCCCGCACTCCGGCGGGGTGGCCGGTGGGTTCCGTCCCTTGGCCACTGAGCTCGCCGGCGACCCACGGGTGGTCGGGGTCCAGTACCCGGGCCGCCAGGATCGCCACGACGAACCCACCCTGACGGACCTTCACGAGCTGGCCGACCGGATAGCGCGAGCGCTGCTGCCGATGCCTGAGCCGTGCGTCTTCTTCGGCCACAGCATGGGCGCGATCCTCGCCTACGAGGTCGCCCAGCGTCTGGGTCCGGCCGGCCCGGCGGCGCTCATCGCGTCCGCCCGCCCGGCCCCGTCCGTCGTCGAGGTGACGACGAGCTACCTCCTGGACGACGAAAAGCTGGCCGAACAGGTGGCCTGGCTCGGCGGCACGGCCGCGAAGGTGTTACAGGACGCGGAGATGCGCTCATTCCTGCTGCCGATGATCCGCGGCGACTACGCGGCCAGCGAAACCTACCGCCCCCGCGAGGACACTCCACTGAGCTGCCCGCTGATCGCGGTGGGCGGCACGGAGGACCCGGTCACGTCCGCGGCCCAGCTGGCGGCGTGGTCAGCCCACACCACCGGCCCGTTTCGCCTGCAGACCTTCCCCGGTGACCACTTCTTCCTCCTGAACCACTGGCCCGCGATCGCCACCCTGATCCGCTCCACCGTGAGGTCCCTCGATGTCTCAGTCATGATGTTGCACGATCGGGACGCGCCGGGCACGGTCTGGCCGAGATAGTGTCGGACGGCTGCGCTAGCTTCTACAGAGTGTTCACCACCGTCGAAACCGAGCGGCTGATCGTGCGTACCCTCCGCGAAGAGGACAGGCAGGCGATGGTCGACATCCACACCGACCCTCGCACCAGCGTGTTCGACCCGGACCCCACCGACGCGGCGCAGGCGAACGAGCTGGTCACCACCTGGCTGGCGCACTGGGCCGAACACGGCTTCGGTTACGGCGCGGTGACCAAGCGTGATGCCCCGGAGGTGATCGGGCTGACCGGGGTCCGGCTGCGAGATTTCCACGGCGAGAAGGTCCTGAATCTCGGCTACCGGTTCCGGCCGGAGGTGTGGGGCAAGGGGTGCGCGGCCGAGGCAGCGCGGGGCGTACTGGACTGGTGCGCTCGCGAGCTTCCTTTGGTACCCGTAGTGGCGACTGTCAATATGGCGAACGGGCCGTCGATCCGGGTCGCCGAGCGGATCGGCTTTGCCCGGTATACCGAGGAGTTCTACAACGGTGCGAACTCCCGTCACTACCGGCTGTAAGCCGGTAGTGACGGGAGTTCCCGAGCTAAGCGTGCAGGAGTGGGGGGTTGCAGCGTCGACGAGCACCGCATCAGCCACCTCATCGACGCTCTCGCTCCGACGCGGTTCGACCTGTCCGCCTCGAACTTTCGAACCCCCGGTGGCAGCATCCTCGACTTCGGCAACGCCGTGCTGCGCAACCAACCCATGCCTGAACCCGACCATGTGCAGACCGTGCGCTACCCCGGTCGAATCGGGGCCGAACGCGCTACCCAGTTTGTCCTGAGCCAGGCCCGGCACGACCTCACCACCCGCCTTCGGTGCCCCACCCACGATCGTGGTGCTGGCTACCGGCAACGGATTCCTCGCTGGCGACTCAGCAGCCCTGTCGTCCTCCCGCGTCGTCAACGGGCAGACGCTGCCAGCCATCGAGCACGACTTGCTCTGGGACCCGCAACTGTCCGCAGCCGGACGCCAGCCATCACGACGTTGAACCCGCGGCCCGAGATCGATCGAGTCTGTTGTACTCCGGTACGGGTCGGTGTCGGCGGTTAGGCCGATCAGCGCTGGCGAGGTCATTAGAGAGCACCGCTTCACGCTAAGTGAATGCAGATCCCAGCGAAGACGGGCCCTGTCGTCGGCGAGGTGCCGTATCAAGGCGTTCGCGTTGCGGCCTGCGGGGTAACCAACGAGACCACCCGGTTCAGTCGCCGAACGGCCCGCTGACGCGGGTGTTGACCAAACCTCGCTCCCGCGTCCGCTCCCTGGTCATAGTCGACGTATCGTGTCCGGGTGCGGTCGTCGGCCAGCGTCATTCGATTCGTTGTGATCGCTTCGGATGGCCGACGGTCGGAAGTCTGGCGCGCATGGACCGGAGGAAAGAAGCCCACGGACGAGTTCTATGTCGCCCCACGCGCCGAGGGTGGTGCCGGCGTCAAGGTGAGCATCCACAGTGACGGCTACCGACAGCATGGCCCGACCGAGTCATTGCGTAGCCAGCTACGTGACGGTGATATGTACGCCCTCGACCGGTGGTGCCGGGGAGATGCTCCCCGAGTCTCCGAAGGTATCCGGTACGAGTACTTTGTCGAGTTCCCCAGCCAAGACCTGACGCATTTTGTCGACGACTCCGGCCTTGAGGGAGCGGTGCCTATCGAGGCAGCTGACTCCGACAAGGCAACTTGCGTCGCAATTTTTGTTGCCGACCCTGGGTCAGACGTCGCGGAACTCGAAGCCATGAGCTTCGCTTCGCTCGGTCGCAGATCGGGCGGTGGTGTCTACCTCGTCGCCCTCCACGTGCCGTACTGGCCGATCGTTATTCCTCATCGGCCGACTTTCGTCTGGCAAATGACACCGTACGACGGATCTCCGTCACACCGATTTGTTTTCTTCACCGGGCCTTCTCCGGGCAAACCACGCGGTGCTGTTGACCTGGCCGCAGACCTCCATCCGGACCTGCTTGGTGCGCCGGCTATCCCGCCTTTCAACGGGGAGGTACGCCCCTGGGACCAGGTTTCCGTTCAGATCTCCTACAAAGGACACCTGTGCGGACTGCTGCGGTGTGCGCCAGGCGAGCAGGCGGCCCTGTTTATCGATACAGCGTCACGGTGCAACGCCGCACAGCTCGCCCAGGATGCAAACATGCTGGTTGAAGCCTGGCATCGAGGCGACACAGATGCCGACTGGGATCGCCAGCCGGACGGCAGCTGGACCACCGGACTTCGTGGCACAGGCCACGGTGCTCATCAACCATGATGAGCACGGCTCCGCTGCGTCGCTCTTCCCTCAGTTTTCCTGCAGGCGGAAGGCTATGACAGCGCAGCAGAGGGGCGCTCCTATGTGATCGCGGGTACCGGCGGGCCGTTGCAGGTGCGGCAATTTCCTCCACGTCCTTGACACCAGCGGCACTCATGGAGTTGTTTGAAGCACTTCTCGCATTCCTAGGACGACATGGCAGGCCTATGTCCTGAAGCGCGGGACAGGTGAGCGGCAACCGTATCTAGTGACATCCTAATCACAAGGGTCCGCCGTCGCTCGGCAGGAAACTGGGGCAGGCTCCCCACCCACCCACCACCCACACAACACCAACAACGGCGAGCGCAACTCACGTCGGTGCATCCGGCTAAACCGCGCCGCTACCGCGGCATGATCAACACAACACCTGAGCTGAGGC
>JBDSAN010000298.1:0-3336 GCA_039922115.1 Jatrophihabitantaceae bacterium | reverse complement strand
CGGCACCAGCGCCGGGTTCAGCGCCGCGAGCGCGCGGGCGTTCTCGACCCGTGCCTGCTCCCGCGCTTCGGCGATCGTCGTCGGCTCGCGATTGGGCAGCACCTGCACCCGCCAATCGTCGATCGCGGGATCCAGCGGTGCGTGGGGTGTCTCGGTCACCCCATGCATTCTGCCCCAGGCCGGCAGCGGTGCTCGACCGCCGAGGCCCGCACGTCGACACCGGCGCGCGGCGTCCGCCGCGGCGGACGAGGATGGCCGGGTGCAGATTCACGTGATGATCGAGCCGCACAACGGCAGGTCCTATGACGACCAGCTCGCGGTCGCCCGAGCGGTGCAGGACTGCGGCCTGGCCGGGCTGTTCCGCTCCGATCACTACTACTCGCTGGCCCAGCCACGCACGGCTGATCGGTTGACCGACACCTGGACGACGTTGGCCGGGCTGGCCCGCGACACGTCCGGCATCACGCTGGGCAGCCTGGTCACTGCCGCGACCTTCCGGGCACCGGCATCGCTGGCGGTGATCGCGGCTCAGGTGGACTCGATGAGCGGCGGTCGAGTCGAGCTCGGCATCGGCACCGGCTGGTGGCAGGCTGAGCACGAGGCGTGCGGAATTCCCTTTCCGGCACAGGCCGAACGCTTCGAGCGGCTGGCCGAGCAGCTGGCCGTCATCACCGGCCTGTGGCAGGCGCCAGCCGGATCGCGGTTCAGCTACGCCGGCCGCCACTACCAGCTTCGCGACGCGCCTGCCATCAACTGCTTCCGGCCGGGTGGCCCGCCGATCATCATCGGCGGCAGCGGAGCCCGCCGGACACCGGAGCTGGCGGCGCGCCACGCCACCGAGTTCAACTCCGGCTGGCGGTCACCCGAGCAGACCTCGATCGAGTTCGACCGGGTGCGGCAGGGCCTGCCAGGCCATCCACCGGGATCCGCTGACTATCCGGCTATCGACCGTGCAGACCCTGTGCGTTGGCACCGATGCCGGTGACCTGGCCGCGCGCCGGGCAGCGCTCGACATCGAGCCCGACCAGCAGGGCGTCATCGGCCGGCCAGCCGAGGCGGCCGATCAGATCCGGGCCTACCAGGACGCCGGTGCTGATCGGATCTACCTGGAGCTGCTCGACCTCACCGACCTTGGCCAGCTCAGCCTGTTTGCCGACCGGGTGCTGCCGCTGCTGCGGAACTGACTGGCGGCAGCAGATGAACGGCAGCGGGCGACCAGCGGCCGGTGACCTGGCTGAGCTGCCCCGTTCGTCGACTATTCCGCGAATGTGGGGCCTGAAGCCCTACCGGCGAATGATGATCGAGACCTTCGGCGCCACGATTCACCCGAGCCCGTCCGAGCTCACCGCGGCCGGTCGCGCGATCCTGGCCGAGCACCCGGATTCCACCGGATCGCTCGGGATCGCTCGGGATCGCGATCAGCGAAGCGGTCGAGGTTGCCGCGCAGAACGCCGACACCAACTACGCGCTGGGCAGCGTGTTGAACCACGTGCTGATGCACCAGACGATCATCGGCGAGGAGGCGCTGCTGCAACTGGCCAAGGTCGGCGAGCAGGTGGACCTGATCGTGGGCTGCACCGGCGGCGGGTCCAACTTCGCCGGTTTGGCCTTTCCGCTCCTACGCGAAAAGCTCGCTGGCCGGATGACGCCCGAGATTCGCGCGGCCGAACCGGCGGCCTGCCCGTCGCTGACCCGCGGCCACTACGCCTACGACTTCGGCGACACCGCCGGGATGACCCCGCTGATGGAGATGCACACGCTCGGCCATGACTTCATCCCCGACCCGATCCACGCCGGTGGCCTGCGCTACCACGGGATGAGCCCGTTGATCAGCCACCTGTACGAGCTGGGCCTGATTGGGGCGGTCGCCAAGCCGCAGCGGGAATGCTTCGCCGCCGGCGTGCGATTCGCCCGCGCTGAAGGCATCGTGCCGGCGCCGGAGCCGACCCACGCGCTAGCCGTGGCGATCGAGGAAGCGCTGCGCTGCAAGGAAACTGGTGAGGCCAAGGTGATCCTGACCGCGCTGTGCGGGCACGGCCACCTCGACCTGCCCGCCTACGATGCCTACCTGTCGTCCGCGATGGTCGACCAGGAGTTGGACGAGGCAGCGCTTGCCGATGCGATCTCGCGACTGCCGGCGGTGCCGGCCGGCTGACCGCTGGGATTCACCGGCCGAGCAGGACGGTGTGCACGGCCTCTGCGTAGGCCTGCAGTTCGATCTTGCGATCAGCGGCGCTGACCTTGTCGGCGACCTTGCCGGGTTTATCGCGGTAATCCTCGACATTGCGGTCGATCGCCGGTTCCACGGTGAACACGCTGATGCCGCGCGCCGGCGCGTAACCGCCGAGCGAGACGCCCTTCGGACTGTCGCCGCCCCAGCGCGCCTTGGTCAGCTCGCCGGCGGAGTCGTAGTTGCCGGCCACCGAGGCGTGCGGCTTGAGCTTGTCCAAGGCCACCCGGGCGTCCCGGCCGGGAAGTCCCTTTGTTGCACTGTCAATCTGTGCAGCCGCGGCCAAGGACTTGCGCCGATCGGCCTCGTTGGCTGACTTCAACTGGTTGGCGCGCAGGCCGGTGCGCAGCTCGGCGTTGGCCTGCTCCTCGCCGTCGGCCGAATAGTTCGTCCGGCCGGACACCCGAGCGCTGGCCGCGCGCTGTTGTTCATCGGCGTTGAGCGCCCGCGGGTCGTAGGAAACCCCAGCCAGGTTGGGATCCCAAGTGCCGTGGATGCTGATGATCCGCTCCGGGTGGAACCGCTCGATCAGCTCCAGCAACAGCAGGTTCTCCGGCAGGACCTGCTTGCCGTTGGCATCGACCGAGCCAGCCGCTTGGGTCGCGGCCAGGTCCTTGTCCGGCGTTGGGAAGTTGCGGTTGGTCAGCGTGGCACCCTCGCGCTTGCCGAACTCACCCTGTGCGGCATTGTCCGGAAAAAGCGAGGGAACCACGATCGTGGTCAACGCCGGTTGCCGGGTCTTGAGCAAGTCGATCAGCATCCTGGCCACCGCCATGCCCTGCCGCTCGCTGCCGTGCACGCCGGCTATCACCAGTGCCCGGCGATCGGTGGCCCCGGTGAAGAAGTGCGCCTCGATCGGCTTGGGCGCCGACGCTCCGGCAGCCTTCGGTCGCAGGCCATGCCAGATCCGCTGGGCCAGCCAGATGTCATCGGTGCGCCTGCCCAGCAGCCGGCCTATCTCGGCGTCCAGGTCCGGATCGCTGGTCGTGGCCTGGACGTCGGCGGCGCCCAGCCTGGCCAGCAACGCGGCGGTGGACGGCTGGCCGCCGAGGTCATGGACGACCGCATCCGACAGCGGGCTGCGCTGGACCAGGCCGGCCAGCGCT
>JBDSAN010000297.1:0-9208 GCA_039922115.1 Jatrophihabitantaceae bacterium | reverse complement strand
TGACAGCCCCGGTTTCAGACCCTTCTGGGCCGCGGCCACCGTCTCGTCGTTCGGCACCTACGTCACGACGCTGGCCGTCCAGGTGCTCGTCGTGCTCACGTTGCGCGGCGGAGCCACCGAGGTCGGCCTGGTCAATGCGGCCCGGTGGCTGCCGTACCTGCTATTTGGTGTGTTCGCAGGGGTATTCGTCGATCGAGCTCGTCGTCGGCCGATCCTGGTGACGACCGACTTCGTGCGTGGCCTCTTGCTGGTGGCGATCCCAGCCCTCGCGGTGACCCATCAGCTGTCGCTGGTCGTGTTGCTGGCGTTCATGGCGGTCTTCGGGCTGGCATCGCTGGCCAATGACGCCGCGTCCCAGTCCTTTCTGCCTCGGCTGGTGCCGCCGCGGCTGCTCACCCTAGCCAACGCCCGGATCGATCAGAGCGACGCCGTCGCGCAAACCTCGGGGCCAGCGCTGGCCGGCGGGCTGGTCTCGCTACTGACCGCTCCATGGGCAGTTCTGGTTGATGCTGCCAGCTACTTCGGCTCCGGCCTGCTGCTGTTGCGGGTGCCGGTTACCGAGCCGCCGACGCGTCGACTTTCGTTGCGCGGCGTCCGGGGTGAAGCGGTCGAGGGCCTGCGCTGGCTCTACCGGCACCGGATGCTCGGCCCGCACACGCTGAGCACCCACGGCTGGTTCCTGGTCAACTCGGTCGCGATGGCGACGTTGCCACTATTCGCTCTTCGCACGCTCGGCTTGAGCGCGTTCGGGTTCGGCCTGGCTCTCGCGGCCGCGGGCGCGGGTGGCTTACTGGGCGCGCTGAGTGCAACAGCGCTCGGCGCGCGGTTCGGTGCCGGGCGCATCGTCATCGCCAGCACCGCAGGCACCGGCGTTGCGTGGGCGGTCATCGCCTCGGGCGGGCATGGCTTGCTCGGGTGGCTTGTCTTCGGCGTCGGAGAGTTCCTGGTCGGGCTCAGCATGGGTGCGTCGAACGCGAACGAGATGGGTTACTCCCAGTCGATTACCCCCGACGAACTGCAGGGCCGGACGAACGCCACCCGGCGCTCAATGAACCGGGCGATGATCGTGATCGGCGCACCGCTGGGCGGCCTGCTCGCCGACACGGTGGGCTACCGTCTGATGCTCTACGCGGCCGCGGTCGGCTTCGGACTGGTAGCGGCCGGCCTGGCCAGCAGCCCGTACCGGAGCGCTCGGCTTGACGACCCGGCCCAGCTGATCGGCTAGGTCTGGGTAAGCTCGCCCGGTGCGCCTGGTGATTGCTCGCTGTTCGGTCGACTACGTCGGCCGGTTGACCGCCCATCTGCCGATGGCAACCCGGTTGCTGCTGGTCAAGGCGGACGGCTCGGTACTGGTGCACGCTGACGGCGGCTCGTACAAGCCGCTGAACTGGATGTCGCCGCCGTGCAAGCTGGCCGAGGGAGAATTCACCGATGGCAGCGGGCAATGGACGGTCACCAACAAGGCCGGCGAGCAGCTGCTGATCAGTATCGAGCAGGTGCTGCACGATTCCTCGCACGAGCTCGGGGTCGATCCGGGCCTGGTGAAGGACGGCGTCGAGGCACACTTGCAGGTGCTGCTGGCCCAGCACATCGAGACGCTGGGTGAGGGCTACCGGCTGGTCCGCAGGGAGTACCCGACCGCGATCGGCCCGGTCGACATCATGGCCCGTGACGCCAACGGGGTATCGGTCGCGATCGAGATCAAGCGGCGCGGTGAGATCGACGGCGTCGAGCAGCTGACCCGCTACCTGGAACTGCTCAATCGCGATCCGCTGCTGGCTCCGGTGCGCGGCGTGTTCGCCGCCCAGGAAATCAAGCCGCAGGCCCGGACGCTGGCCGCCGACCGGGGGATCGACTGCCTGGTGCTGGACTATGACCTGCTGCGCGGCCGCGACGATCCGTCCGAGCGGCTGTTCTAGCCAGCTGCCTGGGCGCGTGCTGTGCCAGGCTGGGCGGCGTGATCGATGACTTTGCCAAGGCCTACCTGCATGATGACCTGCGCTGGGTACGGCAATCGCTGCTGTCCACGCTGGACGGGCTGTCCGAGTATGACGTTCGCCGCCCGCTGACCAGGACCGGCACCAACCTGCTCGGCCTGGTCAAGCACCTGAGCATTACCGAAGCGCGCTACCTCGGCGATATCTTCGGCCGGCCGTTTCCGGCAACGTTGCCCCGGTTCGACGACCCGGGTTACGCGAACCGCGATCACCTGTGGGTCACCGAGCACGAATCGCGCGCCGACATCATCGCGGGTTACCAACGCGCCTGCAGCCATGCCGACGCCACCATCGACGCATTGCCGATCGACGCGGCCGGCATCGTTGCCTGGTGGCCGCGGCCGGCGGTGAAGCTGTTCAACGTGCTGGTCCACGTCCTCACCGAGACCAACCGGCACGCCGGCCACGCCGACATCCTGCGCGAGCAGTTGGACGATGCCGTCGGAGCCGGCCCGGCCATGGCCTCCGAAGGTGGGGACGTCGATTGGCAGGCCCACCGGTCCAGGATCGAGCAGGCCGCTCGGGACGCCGGCTTCACCAGCTGAAGGGGCCCGATCGGGGCAACGGACGGCTGGTGCCAACAGCTACCGGCCAGTAACCTCGTGCCATGGTTGCTCCCACTGCAAGCACCGCCGGCTCGTCCGCTGCCGACGAGCAGCGCCCGGCCACCGGCACCGGCACCGGCACCGGCACCGGCACCGGCACCGAGGCCAGCACAGCCCCGACCACGTTCGACTCGGTCAGCCCGGCCAACGGGCAGCTGGTCGGCACCTTCGACATTCACACCGCCGCCGACGTGCAAGCAGCGGTGGCGAGGGCTCGAACGGCTGCCGACTGGTGGGCCGAGCTAGCCGAGCCCGGGCGGCGGGCGCGGCTTTCGGCCTGGCGGCGGCTGCTGCTCGCACGCACCGACGAGCTGGCCGCACTGATGGCGCTGGAGAACGGCAAGTCGGTTGATGATGCTGTGGTCGAGGTGACCATCGCGATCTCGCACCTGGCCTGGGCGACCAGCCACGCCCGCAAGCTGCTCGGCCGGCAGCGGGTCAACCCCGGCCTGCTGGCAATCAACCACGCGGCCAGCCTGGAATACCTGCCGTTCGGGGTGGTGGGCGTGATCGGGCCGTGGAACTACCCGGTGCACACGCCACTGGGCTCGATCTCTTACGCGCTCTCGGCCGGCAACGCGGTGGTGTTCAAGCCGAGCGAGTTCACCCCGGCCGTCGGTGCCTGGCTGGTCGAGTCATTCGCCGAGGTGGTGCCCGAGCAGCCGGTGCTGCAGCTGATCACCGGCTTCGGGGCCACCGGTGCCGCGCTGTGCGAGAGCGGGGTCGACAAGCTCGCCTTCACCGGATCTGCGGCCACCGGCAAGAAGGTGATGGCGGCCTGCGCGCAGACCCTGACCCCGTGCGTGGTGGAGTGCGGTGGCAAGGACGCGCTGATCGTGGCTGCCGACGCCGACCTCGAACTGGCCGCCGATCAGACGGTCTGGGGCTCGATGTTCAACGCTGGCCAGACCTGCGCGGGAGTCGAGCGGGTGTACGTGGACGCCGCGGTGTATGAGAAGTTCGCCGCGCGGGTGGTCGAACTGGCCGCCGCCGTCCGGACCGGCGAATCGAGCCGCGCCAACTATGGCCCGATCACCATGCCCAGCCAGCTGAGCGTGATTGCGCGGCACGTCGATGACGCGCTCAGCCGCGGTGGCACGGCGCTACTCGGCGGCCGGGAGTCGATCCGGGCGCCCTACGTCGAGCCGATCGTGCTCGCCGACGTCCCGGCCGACAGCGTCGCGATGACCGAAGAAACGTTCGGCCCGGTGGTGGTGCTGACCAAGGTCGCCGACACCGACGAGGCGGTGCGACTGGCCAATTCCGGGACCTATGGGCTGGGCGCGTCGGTGTTCAGCAAGCGGCACGGCCAGGCCATCGCCGGCCGGCTGACTGCGGGCATGGTCAGCATCAACTCGGTGCTCACCTACGCTTCGGTGCCCGGCCTGCCTTGGGGCGGCACCGGCGATTCCGGCTTCGGCCGGATCCACGGCCCGGACGGCCTGCGCGAGTTCGCCCGGTCACGGGCGATCACGTCCGAGCGGTTCTCGATCCCGCTCAAGGTCACCTCGTTCACCAAGCCGGACAAGGCGATCGGTCAGCTCCGGCAACTGGCCAAGCTGCGCTGGAGCCGGCGCTGAGCCAGCTTGCTCCGAACCGAAATGTCACCAGGGGCGTGAGTCAGGACTCTCGTTCCTGGTGACATTCGGGCTGGTTCAGCGGTGCATCTACTGTGAGACGTGCCCCATCGAGGTCCGTCAGCGGCTGGGGCCCGGTTAACGTCAGGTCGATCGGCGACAGCAGAGGAGTTGCAAGCAATGGCGCGCGCATTCAACAAGGTCGGTGTGGTCGGTCTGGGCACCATGGGTGCGGGCATCGTCGAGGTGTTCGCCCGTAACGGCCTGTCGGTGATCGCCATCGATCGGGACGAGGCCGCGATCCAGCGCGGTCGTGGCCACATCGAGCACTCGACCGGACGCGCGGTGGCCCGGGGCAAGCTGGCCGAGGCCGACCAGGCCGCGCTGCTGGGCCGGATCACCTTCGACACCGAGATGAAGGCGCTCGCCGACGCCGACCTGGTGATCGAGGCGGTGCCCGAGCAGCTTGAACTCAAGCGCTCGATCTTCTCAGCGCTGGACGAGATCTGCCGGCCGGAGGCGATCCTGGCCACCAACACCTCATCGCTGTCGGTCACCGAGATCGCGGTAGCAACCTCGCGTCCGGACAAGGTGGTCGGCGTCCACTTCTTCAACCCGGCACCGGTGATGAAGCTGGTCGAGGTCGTCCGCAGCGTGGTCACCGATCCAGAGGTTGTCGAAGATATCGAGGCATTCGTTGCCTCGCTCGGCAAGACCGATGTCACCATCGGCGACCGGGCCGGCTTCATCGCCAACGCCCTGCTGTTCGGTTACCTCAACCACGCCGCCGCGATGTATTCCGAGCGTTACGCCAGCCGCGAAGACATCGACGCGGCGATGAAGCTCGGCTGCGGACTGCCGATGGGCCCGCTCGCGCTGCTCGACCTGATCGGCCTGGACACCGCCTTCGAGATCCTGGACACCATGTACCGGCAGTCGCGCGACCGGCTGCACGCGCCGACCCCGATCTTCAAGCAGATGATCACCGCAGGCCTGCTCGGTCGCAAGGTCGGTCGCGGCTTCTACACCTACGACGCGCCGGATTCGCCAACGCTGGTGAGCGATACCGCCAGCATGGGCGTCGAGCACGGGGTTGCCAGCCCGCGTGCCGTCCGCACGGTTGGCGTGGTCGGTTCGGGCACCATGGCAACCGGCATCGTCGAGGTATTCGCCAAGGCCGGCTTCGAGGTCACCTTCATCGCCCGGTCCGCTGACAAGGTGGCCAAGGTCAACGCGGGCCTGGATCGCTCGCTGGAGAAGGCAGTGCAGCGCGGCAAGCTCGCCGAAGCCGATCGGGACGCTGCCCGGGCCCGGATCACCGGCTCGACCAAGCTGGAGGCGCTGGCCACCGTCGATCTGGTGGTCGAGGCGATCGTCGAGGAACTGTCCGTCAAACAAGCCCTGTTCGCCAACCTGGACGAGATCTGCAAACCCGGCGCGGTGCTTGCCACCACCACCTCGTCGCTGCCGGTGATCGAGTGCGCGGCCGCCACCGCACGGCAGTCCGACGTGGTGGGCATGCACTTCTTCAACCCGGCCACCGTGATGTCGCTGGTCGAGGTGGTGAGCACGGTGGCCACCGCGCCCGAGGTCGCCGCCACTGCAACCGCGGTCGCCGAGCAACTCGGCAAGCATCCGGTCAGCTGTGGTGACCGGGCCGGTTTCATCGTCAACGCCCTGCTGTTCCCGTACCTCAACGACGCGGTGAAGATGCTGGAGGCGCACTACGCGACCAGCGAGGACATCGACTCGGCGATGAAGGTCGGCTGCGGTTACCCGATGGGTCCGTTCGAGTTGCTGGACGTGGTCGGCCTGGACGTCTCGCTGGCCATCCAGCGGGTGCTCTACCTGGAATTCCGCGAGCCGGGCTTCGCACCGGCCCCGCTGCTGGAACACCTGGTGCGGGCCGGCCGGCTGGGTCGCAAGACCGGCAAGGGCTTTCGCGAATACGCTTGATCGACAGGCTGATCGTCGTTGAAAGAAGGCTGACATGGTTGCCGCCGGATTGCCCGACGTGGTGGGTTATCCCGGCCTGCCTGACCGGGTGACCATCTGCGAGGTCGGCCCCCGGGACGGCCTGCAGAACGAGTCGGCGATCGTGCCGGTCCAGGTCAAGGTCGAGTTCATCGACCGGTTGGCCGCCGCCGGTCATACCGTCATCGAGGCGACCAGCTTCGTGCATCCCAAGTGGGTTCCGCAGCTGGCCGACGCCGAGCAGTTGCTGGCCGCGCTCGATCGCCGGCCCGGCGTTCGCTACCCGGTGCTGGTGCCGAACGAGAAGGGACTGGCCCGCGCGATCGAAGCCGGCGCCGGCGAGGTCGCGATCTTTGCCAGCGCTACCGAGACCTTCGCCCGGCGCAACCTGAACCGGACGGTCGCCGAGTCGCTGCAGATGTTCGCGCCGGTGGTGGCTCAAGCTCGGTCCAAGGGCCTGCCGGTGCGCGGCTACCTGTCGATGTGTTTCGGTGATCCGTGGGAAGGCCCGGTGCCGCTGAGCCAGGTGGTCGGGGTGGCCACCGAGCTGCTCGGGATGGGCTGCACCGAGCTCAGCCTGGGCGACACGATCGGGGTGGCCACGCCGGGTCAGGTGCGCGCGTTGCTCGGCCTGCTGGTTGAGGCCGGCGTCGGGCTGAGCCAGCTCGCGGTGCACTTTCATGACACCTACGGTCAGGCGCTGGCCAACACGCTGGCCGCGTTGCAGGCCGGCGTGACCATCGTGGACGCTTCGGCCGGCGGCCTGGGTGGTTGCCCGTACGCCGAGAGCGCCACCGGCAACCTGGCCACCGAGGACCTGGTGTGGCAGCTCAACGGGCTGGGCGTCCACACCGGAATCGACCTGGACGCGCTGGTGGCCACCAGCGTCTGGATGGCCGGCCAGCTCGGCCGGCCCAGCCCGTCCCGGGTCGTCCAAGCCCTGGCAGGCTGAGAATGCCGGTGCGGAATGCCTAGGCGAAACAAGCCAGTTCGCGATCAGATCGGCCCGCGCCCGACGGGTGGATCGGAGCGCAGCGAGGATTGGCGCGGCATCGAGTACCGGGTGCGCTCGATCAGCGGGTCGAGCGCGACCAGCGAGTACCGCTGCCCGGGCTGCGATCAGCTACTGGCGCCGGGCACCGCGCATGTGGTGGCCTGGCCGGCCGATGACCTGGCCGCCACCGATCGAAGGCACTGGCACACCGGCTGCTGGTCGGCGCGGGAGCGGCGCGGCCCGGGCGTCCAGCGCAGCCGCAACGCCCCACGCTACGGCTAGCGTCTCGGCAGCAAACCAGACCACAACCAAGCTAGCGCTGTGCCTGCCGGGGCAGGACCACCTCGCGCAGGATCAGGGTCAGCACCGCGACCAGCGGGATCGAGATCAGAAAGCCGATGACGCCCAGCATGGTGTAGCCGGCCAGCGCGCCAACCAGCGCTGCTGCCGGGCTGATCCGCACCGAGGCGTCCAGCAGTCGGGGGATGAACACCAGCCTGGCCAGGAATTCATAGCCGATGAAGAAGCAGATCACCGCGATGCCGGTGGGCACCGATTCCAGCAGGACGACCGTCGAGACCACCAGCGCGGCCAGTGCGGTGCCGACCAGCGGCGCGATGTCCAGCACCGCCGCGATGAAGGCCAGCGCGAACGGGTAGGGCACCCCGACCAGCCACAGGAAGATCAGCGTGAACAGCCCGCGCAGCAGCGCCAGCGACACGGTGCCGACCACATAGTGCCCGATCTGGGTGACGATCTTGTCGCCGATCACGCTGACCTTGGTGCGTCGCGAGGCCGGTGTCAGCCGGTAGACGAAGCCGGTGATATCGCGCAGGTAGGCCAAGAAGTACAGGGTCAGGATTGCCAGCGAGAACAGCTGAAAGATGGTTGAGGCGACCGCCGAGCCGACGCTGAGCAGGTTGCCGGCCAGCTGCTTGATCAGCGATGAGTCCTTCAGGTATGTCTGAACTGAATTGAGCACTCCGAACCGGCGGTCCAGGTCGGCTACCCGCCGGTTGTTCTGCAATTCAGTGACATAGCTGGGCAGGTTGTGCACGAAGGTCGAGGTCTGCTGCACCAGCGGTGGCACCACCGCGAACCCGAGCGCGGTCAGCAGCAGCAGCGAGCCGATGAAAACCACCGCAACGGCCGGGCCACGGGCCAGGCCGAGCGCTTCGACCCGGCGTACTGCGGGGTCCAGGCCGGCTGCCAGGAACAGCGCGAGCAGCAACAGCAGCAGCGAGTCCTGGCCCTGCTGGGCAGCACGGAACAGCAGGTAGGCGATGCCAAAACCGATCGCGGCGGTGAGGCCCAACCGGAACGGTGAGTAGGTCGTGATGGCCCGTCGGCGCTCCGGCGCATCGGTGCCACCCGGCATCGCCAACTCGGCTGCCGGCTCGCCCGGCTCACTCACGTGTCGGTGGTCTCGCCGACGACCTTGCCCAGCGTGGCGTGCAGGTCGGCTAGCGCCTGCCGGCTGCGCTGCCACTCGGCGGCCAGCTCAACGGCCCGCCGCTGGGCATCGCCGACGATCGCCGCCGCCTCGGCCTCGGCTGCGGCCCGATCGGCGGCGACCTGCTGCTCAGCCGCGGTGCGCCGGGTTCGCAAGGTGATCTCGAAGTCCTGCTCGGCGGTCTGGATCTTGGCCGCGCTGGCTTGCTCGGCCGCCGTCCGGGTGGCCTTGCTCTCGGCGTCGGCCTGGGCCCGCTCGGACCGGCTGGCCTCGGTCAGCCGGATGATCTCGGCGCGGGCTCGATCCAGCTCAGAACCGGCCTGGACCCTGGCCTGGGCCAGCTTCTGCTCGGCCTCGGCATTGCGCTGGGCGGCCGCAGCGGTGAGCCGTTGCTGCTCGCCGACCGCCTCGAACCGCATTCGCTCAGCGTCGGACCGTGCTGCGGCCAGCACCCGTTCGGCCTCCTGCTCGGCTGATCGCCGGGTCTGGGCGGCCTCATCGGTGGCCAGTTGCAGCATCTCCCGGATCCGGTCGGAGACGTTGGCCGGGCCGAGCGCGGCCGGCTTCTTGGCTGCCTGCTGCTTGAGCGATTCAATCTGGCCCTCGCG
>JBDSAN010000296.1:0-7482 GCA_039922115.1 Jatrophihabitantaceae bacterium | reverse complement strand
TTCCAGTCGTCTCGTTGAGGTTGGTCATGCCGACCTTCTATCACCTGGATACCGCGCTCGCGGTGCTGAATACCGAAGAGATCATGTACTACCCGCCGGCATTCTCGGATGAAAGCCAGCAGGTCCTGCGGGAGCTGTACCCGGACGCGATTCTGGCCAGTGACGACGATGCCACGGTATTCGGGCTGAATGCCGTCTCAGATGGCCTGAACGTAGTCCTGCCGGAACTCGCCACCGGCCTGGCCGGCCAATTGCGGGAGCGGGGCTATCAGCCGATCGGGGTTGATCTGACCGAATTGCTCAAGGCCGGTGGCAGCTCGAAGTGCTGCGTGCTGGAATTGCGCCAGGCCACCCTGAGTGCGTGAGTTAGCCAAGAATCAGTAGCGACCGGTAACTGAATGTTGCGATGAGTAACTGACCGGCCGGCCCAGCACCTAGCGGTAACCAGGTGCTGGGCCGGTCGGCTATCCGTGCGACCGGGTCACGGTCGACGGGGACTGCCGCCGACCGGCAAGCCGGCCCGCGCGCTACTGCGCCGAGCCCAAAGCGGCAGCGAGGTCGGCCACCGTCGGGTTCTGGTACAGCACGTGAGTGCTCAGCCGTACCGACAGGTCATCAGAGACCTTGGCCAGCAGCCGGGCAGCGCGCAGCGAGTTGCCGCCGAGGTCGAAGAACGAGTCGTCCCGACCGACCCGTTCCCGGCCCAGGACGTCGGCCCAGATCATGGCCATCTGCTGTTCGAGTTCCGATTCCGGCGCCACGTACTGCCTGGCCCGCTGAGCCGGCGGCGCAGCGTCAGCCAGTAGCTGGGCTTGATCCAGCTCGCCCTTGGCGGTCCGGCTGATCCCGCTCAGCTCGACCAGCCGGACCGGTACCGGCATCTCGGCCAGCGCCGGCGCCAGGCTGGTCCGTAGCTGGTCGGTGCTCAGCGCCTGGGTGACGTAGCCCAGCACCACCTCATCGGCGCTCAGCTCGTCCGGTGCGAGTTCGGCCAGGATCCACTCATTGCTGAGGTCCAGCCCGATCAGCAGGTAGTGCTCGGGCAGCGACATCGCGGTCAGGAACGCGCGCAGGCCTTGTTCTGCGGTCAGCGAGCGGAAGCCGCGACTGCGAGCTGCCTCGGCAGGACGATCCTGGTTGACGCCGACATCGCTCCAGGTGCTCCAGGCCAGGCAGTGCACCTGTCGTTGCCGCTGGTGGTGCCAGTAGTCGGCGAAACCGACCAGGAAGCTGCTGGCCGCCGAGTAGGCGCCGAAGCTGTGGCCGCCGAACTCGCCGTTGACCGAGCCGAACAGCACCAGCGAAGCGTCCGGACGGGTTTCCAACAGCTCGGCAAGGACCAGGGTGCCGGTCACTTTTGCCTGGTAGTGCAGCTGGAAAGTCTGCTGGTTCTCGTGCGCGAGGCTGTGCCGATCGAGCTCATCCCACTGCCCGGTCGGGTCCGCGGCGGCCAGGTGCAGCACGCCGTCCAGCGGCCGGCCCCAGCGCTGCTCGGCTGCCGTCACCGCCTCGTTGATGGCGGTCGCGTCGGCGATGTCGGCCACCAGGTAGCTGACCTCACCCAGTTCGGCTAGCTCGGCCAGCCGGGCAGCGCGCTCACCGGTCGGTGCGCTGCGTCCGACAAGCAACAGCCGGACGCCCCAGGTGGCCACCAGGTAGCTGGCCAGGCTGTGTGCGATACCGCCCAGACCGCCGGTGACCAGGTACCGACCGCCGGCCAGCACCGGAGGCCTGCGAGCGGCCTCGGGCTCGGGCACCGCTCGCAGCACCGGGCGCCAGCGCTGGCCGTCCCGGCTGGCGAGCACGCCGGACGGTTGCCGGTTGGCCAGTTCTTGCCCGATCGCGGCCGGCCAGTCGATCGGATTGGCCGGCAGATCCAGTTGTCGCAGGTGCAGTTGCGGATGCTCGGTCAGCGCGGTGCGCAGCAGCGCCGGCAGCATGCAGCTGGCAAGGTCGAGCTCGTCGCCGGCCCGGACGTACACCGAGCCCGAGGTCAGCACGATCAGCCGGGGAGCGCCGACCGGCGCTTCGGCAAGCGTGCGTACCAGCGCGGTGAAGTCCGCCGTGAGCCCGGTCCGCCGCGCGTCCTGATCGTCGCGATCCGGTAGCCCCCAGGCATAGATTATCTCGTTGATCGCTGCTGATTGGGCCAGCGCGTCGGCGAGTACCCGTCGCACGTCCTGGGCATTGCCGCGCCGGATCGTGAAGCGGGTCCGGCTGTCCCGGCTGAATTCGACTCCGGGCTCGACCAGCACCACCGAGTCCTCGGTCAACCCCAGCAGGCTGAGCTGACCCTCGGTGCCGAATACCAGCCGGGTTGCACGGCGATCGTAGCGGTCACCCGCGCAGCCCAGTTCTACCCAATCGCGCCGGCAGAAAACCGATTCGACGGCTGGTGAGGTGGCCTGCTCGGCGGGTGTGTCGAGCCGGTCGGCGAAAGCACCGGCGCGCAGCGCATCGACCAGCGCGCTGCGCTGGATCTTGCCGCTGCCGGTTTTCGGGAACTCCGCCTCGGCCACCGGGATCAGCAGGTCCGGGGCCAGGCCAACCTCGCGCACCAGCACTGCTCGAACCTGCTCCATGGTCTGGGTCACCGGTTCGGCGCCGGTCGGCACGAAGAACACCGTGAGCTGGTCCGAACCCTCGCCCGGGGTTCGCAGCCCGACCGCGGCTGAGAACGTGGTGCGAACGCCGGGCACCTGCTCGACCACGCTCTCCAGCTCGTGGGCCAGGTAGTTCGCGCCGCGGACCACGATCTGATCCTTCTTGCGCCCGGCAATCACCAGCTCGCCGGCATGCACGAAGGCCAGGTCGCCGGTGCGGAACCAGCCGTCCGGATCGAAGGAATCTCGATTGGCTTCGGGGTTGGCATGGTAGCAGTGCAGCATCGTGACGCCACGGATCTGCAGCTCGCCGACCTGGTCCTGGGGCAGCGTCTGCCCGTCCGGGTCGACGATCCGGACGGTGACGCCCGGCAGCGGGCTGCCGACCACCGAGAAGCTCACCGTGTCCCGGGACGAGCCGGCTGCCGGATCGGCGAACTGCAGTTCGCCGTCCAGCGATGCGCTGAGCACGGTCAGGGTGCCGGCAGCCGGATCGATCCTGCTCTGGCTGGAATAGGTCACGCCTGAACAGGTCTCGGACATGCCCCAGGCCGGGGCCATCGCATCGGCTGGCAACCCGTGTGGTTCCAGCAACTCCAGGAACCGATGGCTGGTGGTCGCGATCACCGGCTCGCCGCCGTTGGTCAGCTCACGCACCCGGGACAGATCCCAGCTACCGCTGCTGACCTGCTCGGCACACTCGTTGATCAGGGCGAAGGCGAAGTTCGGTGCCCAGGTATTGGTGGCGCGGTACTTGTCCAGCCAATCCAGCCAGACCAGCGGATTGCCCAGGAAATGATCGATCCGGCCGTTAACGTGCAGGCAGCGCAGGAAAACGTCGCGGACGTTGTAGAACAGCATCGTGACGTGATCCATCGGCATCCAGATCACGCTCACGTCATCGCTGGTGTAGCCGCGGCCCTGGGCGGCTGCCCAGCTGCGCGAGGCCACGCTGGCGTTGGTGTGCTGCACGCACTTCGGCACGCCGGTGCTACCGGAGGTGAGCAGGTTGGCCACCGGGCTGTCCGGCGTGGTGGCGAACCAGTCATGGTCGGGTTCGTGCGCTGCCAGCTCGCTGACCGTCCGGATCAGTACGGCTGGCTCGTCCCACAGGTCCCGGACGCCGGCCAGCGCGGCCGCAGTGCCGCTGTCGGTGAGGATTGCCGGCTGATCGAGCAGCGACCAGGCGTTGTGCAGCTTGCGGGTGGTCTCGTTGGCGGTGTCGTAGGTGGTGGCTACTGACACCGGGGTTGGGACGAATCCACCGAGGACGCAAGCCCAAAATGCCGTCACATAGCCCCGGTTGTCGTCGAACACCAGCAGCGCGGCATCGCCTGGGCGCAGGCCGGTCGCGCGCAGGCCGGCGAGTACTCGCTCTGCCTCGGCCAGCAACTGCGGGTAGGTCTGCAGCTCGTCGCTGCCATCGCCTCGGATGAAGATGGTGCCCTTGTCCGGAGCCAGTTCGGCCGCCTGGCGCAGCGCATCCTGCAGCGTCATCGGGGCATCCGGAGCGAGTTGCAACGACGGCCCGCTGACCTGCGACGACGGCCGTTCGACAGCCGGACCAGGGACAGTCGGTGAAGCCGCTGCGGGTGATGCAGCCGGGGGAGTCGCGCCGGGAGAGGTTGCAGCGGGGGGAACGGCCGAACCCGCAGCCGGCCGAACGCGTCGCCGGACCACCGCAGCCGCGTCCAGCACGCCGGGGACGGCCCGCGCGGCCTCGGCGAGGTCATCGGTCAGCACGTCCAGCGGTAGCGCGGTCATCGCGAACCCTCCGCTTGCGGCTGGTCCAGCAGGGTACGGCTGATCAGGCCGATCACCTCATCCAGCTGGTCCATGAAGTAGAAATGGCCACCGTCATAGAGCTGGCAGTTGAGCTCAGCGGTGGTGAACGGCCGCCATTGCAGCAGCAGTTCGGCAGGCGTGCGGTCATCGCTGCGGCCGCCGAGGACCGTGATCGGGATGTCCAGCGGCGCCTCATCGCCAACCTGGTGCCGTTCCCACAGTTGGAAGTCGGCCCGCAGCGCCGGCAACAACGCATCCATCACGTCGTCCTCGGCAGCAATTTCCTCATCGATCCCGCCCATCCGCAGCACCTCGGCGCGAAACTGCTCGTCCGGAAGGTCATGCAGCAACCGGACCCGCCGCGCTCCGGGCGCAGGCTCCGATGACAGGAATAGCCTGGTCGGGCCGGCCAATCCACGCTGGCGCAGCGCCCGGGCGACCTCGAAGGCGAGCGTGGCGCCACCGGAATGACCGAAGAACGCGACGCTTCCATCCAGCACCGGCCGCAGCGCCTGACACAGCACCCGGACCAGCGGCGCGACCTCGGTGAACGGCTCCTCGGCAATCCGGTCCTGCCTGCCGGGTAGCTGCACCGCGGCCAGTTCCAACTCAGCTGGCAGCAGCTTCGCCCAGTCCGCGAAGGTGCCTGCCCCGCCACCGGCGTGCGGGAAGCAGATCAGCCGATGCCGGTGCCCCGGTCGTCGCGCCGTCCAGAGGTAGGGCGTTTCGGCGGTCAGTTCCAGATCGCCAGAGGCGGTATTGCTGGTCACGAGATTCTCCGATTCCCGGCCCGGAACCGATGGCCGTCCGGCTAGGTCGTGCGGCTAGGTCGTGCGGCGGTCAGGGAAGCTTGCTCATCAACCGCGCGGTCTCGCGGTGCCGGTTGGATTCGCGACCGGCGAACGAGCACTGCACCCGGTCGAAGACATCCGGCGGTTGTTCCTGGCTGAGCTTGAACATCCCCTCGGCTCGGGTCACCGTCGCCTTGAAGGCCCCGACTGCTGGCACGATCCGGCGGAAGTAGTCCAGTGATTCAGACATGTCCCAGCCGGCGCCGAAAGCGCCCTCGAAGGTGCGCACGGTGTGCTGGACGACATCGAGGGTGTCCTCCAGCGAATCGATTTTCTCCAGCACGCAATGGGCATGTACCGAGGTGAAGTTCCAGGTGGGCGCGGCCGGCGTGGTCTCGTACACGGTAGGCGAGACGTAGGCGTGCGGGCCGGTGAAGGTGAGCAGGGCGACCGCGCCGGTCTCCAGCGCAGCCCAGTGCGGGTTGGCCCGATTGAGGTGGCCGAGCAACTTCGCGCCGGCCAGGTTCGGCTGCCATTGCGGATTCGCGCCTGGTTCCGGAATCACCGGCAGGTGGGTTGCGAACGGGCCGTCCGCCTCGTTGCCATTGGACACGAGCATCGCCAATGGATTGCTGCAGATCAGCTCGAGCATCCACGAGCTATCCGGCTCCCGATAGTGACTCGGAACGAACATGTGAGACACACCCTTGATTCGTCTGGCGATGGAAGATGGCGTGACCTGGTAAGGCCAACGCAGGGATTCGGTATCCATTTCGCGGGCCGGGGGCCGTCCTGTCAACCGGACAGCACCGATAGTCGCCGATGGGGACGTTTCGGACACATCTGGGTAGGGTCTAACTGGACGGCGGACATCGCTGGTCGCAGCATTCTGCTCCAGTTGCGTTGCGCGTAAGGCGGAAACTAAAACGCCACTACCGGACTAGCGGGAGAATTGTCGTGTCATTGCCTGAGAATGTTGATGTGGTCGGGGTCGGATTCGGACCGTCCAACTTATCGCTTGCGATCGCGCTGGAGGAGCACCCGGTCAACGGTTCCGGCGAGCCGATCGCCGCTAGGTTTTTCGAACGGTTGCCGGCTTTCAGCTGGCACCGGCACATGTTGCTGCCCTCGGCCACGATGCAGGTGGCCTTTCTCAAGGACCTGGCTACCTTCCGCAACCCGGTCTCGCGGTTCAGCTTCGTGTCCTACTTGCACGCGACCAACCGGCTGGTGCAGTTCGTCAACAACAAGAGCTTCTTTCCGACCCGGCAGGAGTTTCACAAGTACCTGGAGTGGGCTGAGTCGAGCGTGTCGGATCAGGTCAGCTACGGCACCGAGGTGACCGCGATGCGGCTTCGATCGCCGGACCGGATCGAGCTGGTATCGCGCTCGGCAACCGGCGGCGTTCAGGCTGTGACCGCAAGCAATGTGGTGATCTCGACCGGCCTGGTACCGCGGATGCCGGCCGGGATCGAGCGTGACGACCGGGTCTGGCACAGCTCGGAGTTTCTGGATCAGTACGCCCGGCAGGACCCGTCCGAACTCAAGACGGTGGCGGTGGTCGGCGCGGGCCAGAGTGCCGCTGAGATCACCAGGTTCCTCTACGACTCGCTGCCACATGCGCAGGTCTATGCGATCTTGCCGTCCTATGGTTATTCGGTCGCCGATGACACCCCATTCGCCAACCAGGTCTTCGACCCGGCCGCGGTCGATGAGTACTACTTCGGAACCGACCAGACCCGCGATGCCTTCTGGCGTTACCACAGCAACACCAACTACTCGGTGGTCGACGACGAGGTGATCCGCGAGCTGTACCGGCGGACCTATCACGAGGACGTGCTGAACGTCCGGCGGCTGCACTTCGTGAACCTGACCAAGGTGGAGGAGATCAAGCGCACCGGCAACGAGACCCGGGCATCGTTGAAGTCCCTGCTGAGCGGCGCGATCGACCTCGACGTGGATGCGATCGTGTTCGCCACCGGCTATCACTCGATGGAACCGGCCCGGGTGCTCGGCGAACTCGATCAGCACTGCCTGCGTGATGAGGCCGGTCGCTACCGGGTCGAGCGGGACTACCGGCTGGTGACCACCCCGGAGCTCAGCTGCGGGATCTACCTGCAGGGCGGCACCGAGCACACTCACGGGCTCACCTCGTCGCTGCTGTCGAACATCGCGATCCGTAGCGGTGAGATTGCCGAATCGATCGTGAACAGCCGCGCCGGGGTTCGTGCGGTCGCCTACTGACGATCGCCTAGCTCGCCGCCGGTTCGTCCGGCAGCGGGCCACGGCTCAGCTGCCCCTCC
>JBDSAN010000295.1:0-4983 GCA_039922115.1 Jatrophihabitantaceae bacterium | reverse complement strand
GTTGTGCCCAGATCTTCCACCTGCTGGCGGCGCAGGATCACCGGGCCGCGGTGCCGCTCGGGGGTCGGACTGCCGTTACTCATGACCTGCAGCCTAGGGCCAGCCGCCGGCGCCGATCACTCCGCCGGGGCCGTGAGGAAGTCCAGCAACGCCCGCTCGGCTCGGGCCACCGCCGCTACCTCGACCGACTCGTCCACCCGGTGTGCCAGGTTCGGGTCACCGGGGCTGAAGTTCAGTGCCGGCACCCCGAGCGAGGCGAACCGGGCCACGTCCGTCCAGCCGAGCTTGGCCCGAACCTGTTTGCCCGGGCCGCCGAGCGCGGCCACCGCGCGCTGGGCCAGCGGCCGGTCCAGGCCCGGACGGGCCGCCGGGGCCGAGTCGGTGATTGCGAGCTGGTAGCCGTCGAACACCTCGCGCAGGTGCTGCTCGGCCGCTGCCTCGGACCGGTCCGGGGCGAACCGGAAATTCACCGTCACCGAGCACTCGTCGGGCAGCACGTTGCCGGCGATGCCGCCATCGATGAACACCGCGTTGAGCCCTTCCCGGTAGCGCAGGCCCTCGACCTCGACCTCGCGTGCTTGGTAGTCGGCCAGCCGCTGCAGCACCGGCGCGGCCAGGTGAATGGCGTTTACCCCGAGCCAGGATCGGGCGGTGTGCGAGCGCCGGCCGGTCAGCGTGATCACCGCGCGCATGGTGCCCTGGCAGCCGCCCTCGACCACGCCATCGGTCGGTTCGAGCAGGATCGCCAGGTCAGCAGCCAGCAGCTCCGGGTGCTGCTTGGCCAGCCGGTTCAGGCCGTTGCGCTCGGACTCGATCTCCTCGCAGTCGTAGAAGAACCAGGTCAGGTCGACGGTGGGCACCAGCTGGCCGCTGCCGATCAGGTGCGCGGCCCGCAGTTGCAAGGCCACCCCGGATTTCATGTCGCTGGTGCCGCAGCCGTGCAACCTGGCCCCGCCGCCGGGTGAACTGACCAGCCGGGACGGCAGGTTGCCGGCTACCGGCACGGTGTCCAGGTGGCCGGCCAGCACCACCCGCTCGGGCAGCCCCAGCTCGGTCCGCGCGATCACCACGTTGCCCAGCCGCTGCAGCCGCAGCGACGGGTAGCCGGCCAGTGCCCGGTACACCGCGTCGGTAATCCGGTCCTCGGCGCCGGACACCGACTCGATGTCGACCAGCGCCGCGGTGAGCTCGATCGCGGGCCGGCTCAGGTCCAGGATTGCGGGTTCGGAATCGACAGCAGCCACGGCGTGCAGGTTAGTCCTAAGTCAGGTAGCTAGGGTGTCGGCGTGAACAACAGCGCTGAGACCAGCATCGCGCACGGGACGGGCCTGGCCACCGTCACCGACGAGGGCACCGTGTTGGACGTCTACTACCCGGCGCCCGCGCTCGGCGCGCCAGCCACCGGCGCGGTGCCGGCCGGGCTGGCCGAACTCGCCGGTGCCGACCCGGCCCGGGGCGTGCGCACCGAGATCGTCCGGACTGAGCTGACGCTGGCCGCCGAACCGGTCGACGCCGCCGACATTTACCTGCGGCTGCACCTGCTCTCGCACCGGCTGGTCCAGCCGCACGGGTTGAACCTGACCGGCATCTTCGGGCTGCTGGCCAACGTGGTGTGGACCAACCACGGCCCGTGCCCGGTGGACGGCTTCGAGGCGGTCCGGACCCGGCTGCGGGCGCGCGGACCGGTCACCGTGTTCGGGGTGGACAAGTTCCCCCGGATGGTCGACTACGTGCTGCCGGCCGGCGTCCGGATCGCCGACGCCGACCGGGTCCGCCTCGGCGCGCACCTGGCCGCCGGCACCACCGTGATGCACGAGGGCTTCGTCAACTACAACGCCGGGACGCTGGGTGCCTCGATGGTCGAGGGACGGATCTCGGCCGGCGTGGTGGTCGGTGACGGCAGCGACGTCGGCGGCGGGGCGTCCATCATGGGGACGCTGTCCGGCGGCGGCACCGAGGTCATCTCGGTCGGCCGGCGATGCCTGATCGGAGCCAATGCCGGCCTCGGCATCTCGCTGGGCGATGACTGCGTGATCGCGGCCGGCAGCTACCTCACGGCCGGGTCCAAGGTGGTCCTGCCCGACGGCTCGGTCCGCAAGGCCATCGAGTTCTCCGGCCAGTCCGGGCTGCTGTTCTGGCACAACTCGGTCACCGGCGCGCTCGAGGTGCGGCAGCGGTCCGGGCAGGGCATCGAACTCAATGCCGCGCTGCACGCGAACTGAGCAATGCCGCAGGCGAACCGAGCACTAGACAACGGGACCGGAGTAACGGACAGGTGGCAGGACAGGCCAGGCGGGTCGGCGCGGCCCTGACGGTGATCGCGGTCGCGATCGCCGGGCTGGCCTATGGCGGTCGCGCGCTGTGGCACGCGGTGCAGTCAGCGGCCCGGTCCGACGGCTGCGACTTCGGCAGCTACACCCTCGACATCGGCCAGGCCCAGATCGCCTCGACGGTGGTCGGCGTGACGTTGCAACGCAAGCTGCCCGAACGCGCCGCGGTGCTGACCCTGGCCGCCGCGCTGCAGGAGTCCAAGCTGCGCAACATTCCGGCCGGGCAGGGCGATCGGGATTCGGTGGGCATCCTGCAGCAGCGGCCGTCCCAGGGTTGGGGCACCGCCGCCGAGATCGCCGATGTGCAGTACGCGACCGGCAAGTTCCTGGACGCGGTGCAGAAGGTGCCCAACTGGGACGGTGACACGCTGTCGACGGTGATCCAGGCGGTGCAGTTCTCAGCGGACGGGACCGCCTACGCCCAGCATGAGCAGGAGGCGCAGGAGATTGCTGATGCGCTCACCGGCACCAGCCCGGCGGCGGTCAGTTGCAGCTTCGGCAAGCCCGGCAAGGTGGCGAGCACCGCTGCGGTGAGCGCCGCGCTCATCGCTGACCTGCCGGTCAGCAAGCCCACCGCCGCCGGTCGGAACATCACGGTGCCCGGGGCGGGCTGGGCGACCTCGGCCTGGCTGGTCTGCAACGCCGATCGGCTCGGCATCGACTCGGTTCGCCATTCGGCCAAGCGCTGGAGCCGGACCAAGGGCTGGCAGGACGACAGCAGCGCGCCGAGCGGCGCGGTCACGGCCACCCTGGCCGGCTAGGTCGCACCGGCCAGGGTCTGACTGCTGGTTAGTGCTCTGCGGCCTGCGGCGGCAGCGCGGCGATGAAGCCCGGATCGGCCTCGGTCTTGCCCACCTTGGACGCCCCGCCCGGCGAACCGAGTTCGTCGAAGAAGTCCACGTTGGCCTGGGTGTACTCGCGCCACTTATCCGGCAGGTCGTCCTCGTAGAAGATGGCCTCGACCGGGCAGACCGGCTCGCAGGCACCACAGTCGACGCACTCGTCCGGGTGGATGTAGAGCATCCGGCCGCCCTCGTAGATGCAGTCCACCGGACACTCTTCGATGCACGCTTTGTCCAAGACGTCGACGCACGGCTCGGCGATCACGTAGGTCACGGAACATTCCTCTCAATACGACTCGGTGCAGCAGCAATCACGGTCCGGGTAGGACGCCTTCACAGCTCATGGCGGATGGGCGGCAACGCGAATACCAGGCCGCGCAATAGTATGCCGGTCATGTCAGCACAGGCGCTTGTGGGTTGCCGCATAGTGCTGCGATATCGGCTTGCGGCGGCAACCAGCGGGCCCAGCCATTCCGACCTGGTAGGCGAGCTGACCGAGCTGACCGATGACAGCGCGACGGTGCTGACCAGGCGCGGGCCGGTCACGGTGGCGCGATCGAGCGTGGCAATCATGCGTCCGATAGCGGCCAGCAGGCGCGAGATCCTCGACCTGGAACGGATCTGCCGGCGTGGCTGGCGCTCGCTGGAGCAGGTCGAGCTGGACGGTTGGTTGCTGTTCGCCGATCGCGGCTGGACCGGCCGGGCCAACTCGGTGCTGCCGCTGCGCACCCCGGCCAAGCCGCTGGAGGCGATGCTGGACGCGGCCCGCTCGTTCTACGCCGAGCGGGGTCTGCCGCTGCAGATCCAGCTGCCGTTGCCGGCCCGGGGGCTGCTCGATGCCGAGCTGGCTTCGCGCTGCTGGCAGGTGGAGCGGTCGAGTGTGGTGCTGACCGCCGACCTCGGCGCGCTGGCCGGTCGCGACCTGGACGGCAGCTACCGGATCGAGCAGTCCGATCGGCCGGGGCCGGATTGGCTGGCCAGCTATCACTATCGCGGCCAGCCGCTACCGGCGCACGCCGCGCAGCTACTCGGCCGGCACGACCGGGTCCGGTTCATCACGATCAGCGCGGACGGTGAGCCGGTCGCCATCGCCCGCGGCGCGGTGGACGAGGGCTGGCTCGGCGCGAGCTCAGTCGAGGTGGCGCCCGGTCACCGGCGGCGCGGGCTGGCCAGCGCGCTGATGGGACTGCTTGCCGTCTGGGCGACCGGACAGGGCGCCCAGCACTGCTACCTGCAGGTCGATCAGGTCAACCAGGCCGCGCTGGCGCTCTACGCCGGGCTGGGGTTCAGGGAGCACCATCGCTATCACTATCGGGTCGAGCCGACCGCCGGCTGAGCCAGCCATCGATCCAGCGGCCCGGCCGGTCACCGGCGGCCAGCGCGATCAGGGCGGCCAGGGCACCGCAGATCAGCAGCCCGTAGGACACCCAGGCAGTGGAGCCGGCCGGCAGCAACACATCGCCTTCAGGCCTGGCCGAGGCGAGCACGAAGGTGGCCACGAACCAGCCGAGCACCGGTGGCACCGCCGAGCCCGCGGTGTCGGTCAGCCGGCGCGCGATGATCGGCAGCGCCAGGTTGCTGAGAATGGCCAGCACCGGCGCTATCGGAATCAGCGTGCTGCCCCAGCGGGTCGGCACCAGCAGCACCTCATAGGCCGCACACAGCGCACCAGCGGTCACGAAGATCAGGTACCCGGCGATCAGGATCGGCAGCGAAGCGGCTGGCTGCCGGCCGGCGGCGACCGGCGGCGGAGCGGTCGCCGGCCTCGGCTTGGGACGGTGGCTAGCTCGCGGGGCAGTCATCCGACCAGC
>JBDSAN010000294.1:0-9805 GCA_039922115.1 Jatrophihabitantaceae bacterium | reverse complement strand
CCGGTGGGGACATTTCGCGTTCAGATCCCGGCCAACGGCGGCCGGTACGGTGGGTCGGTGAGTAACCACACCGCGAACTGGATCGAGCTGGAAGGCGCGGTCAACGTCCGCGACGTCGGCGGCCTGCCGGCCGATGACGGGCGCCGGGTCCGCACCGGTGTGCTGATCCGCTCGGCCAACCTGCAAACCGTGACCGAGGCGGACGTGGCCCGGCTGGTCGATGGACTGGCGGTCCGGCGGGTACTGGATCTGCGCACCGACATCGAGGTGAGCAGCCTGCAGCCGGGCCCGATGCATGCTCAGCCGGACGTCGCGATTCACCACCTGTCGCTGTATCCCGACGATGGCGCCGGCGAGACCGACCCGACCCGGGCACTGAACGCGGTACTGCCCTGGCACGGTGAGCGGGTCAGCTCCGATTACCCGCCGACGGTGGCGTCCTACCTGCGATACCTGCAGCGCCGGCCGGACTCGATCCTGGCCGCACTGCGGGCGATTGCCGAGCCGGACGGCGCCACCGTCGTGCACTGCGCGGCGGGTAAGGACCGGACCGGCATGGTGGTCGCGCTGGCGCTGTCGGTGGTCGGGGTCAGCCCGGCCGTGATCGCCGCCGACTACGCCGAAACCCAATCCCAGATCGGCCGGATCATCGACCAGCTGGCCAGCTGCGGCATCTATGACCGCGAGGTGACCCGTCCGGACCAGATCCCGCCGGCCACCACCGACACCATGCTGGCGGTACTGGCCGCGATCGACGCCGAACACGGTGGTGTGCTGGCCTGGCTGACCGGGCACGGCTGGACCGAGGCCGACACCCAACGGCTGCGCACCAAACTGCTCGCCTGACGCATTCTGACCAGCGCTCAGCCGAGCAGCATCAGGGTCAGCTCGCCGTCGCCATCGGTTGCCAGTTCGACCGGCACACCCCAGTCCTGCCGGGCCAGGTGGCAGGCCGGGTGCTCGTTGGCCGGGTCGTCATCGCACGAGGCGGCCTGGGCGGTCACGTGCAGCACCCCGGTCGCTCCGGGCGTCCCGGCCAGCACCAGCATCCGGCTGAGCTCGGTGCCTGAGCCGGCGCCGTCAGCCAGCAGCTCCGGCGGGCTCGCGCTCACGGTCAGCTGGGTGGACGGGCCATACCGCTCGTCCAGCTTGCGGCCGGGCGGTGCCACGAACGGCACGCTGAGCGCGAGGGGGCCAGGCCGCACCGCGGTGACCGGACGCTCGGTCCGCTGCGGTTGCCCGAGCACCTGCCGTAGCTGGCCGGCGGTGACCGGGCGGACCAGCCGGTGCGCGGCCGACTCGACCACCACCAGCTCACCGTCGAGCACCACCAGCCCGGACGGCTCGCTCAGCTCGGTGGCCAGCGTCGCGACCTGATCGGTGACCGGGTCATAGCGCCGGACGCTGCCGTTGTAGGTGTCGGCGATCGCGATCGAGCCGTCCGTGAGCACCGCCAACCCGAGCGGGTGCTGCAGCCGGGCCTGGCTGGCCGTCCCGTCGACGTGGCCGAAGTCGAACAGCCCCTCACCGATCGCGGTGTGCAGCTGTCCGGCCGCGGTCAGGTAGCGCAGCGCCGAGGTCTCCGAATCGGCGAACCAGACCCGGTCGCCGTCAACCGCCAGCCCGGACGGCTGCGCCAACCAGCCATCGGCGGCCGGGCCGTCCCGCAGGCCTTCCACCGTGGTGCCGGCCAGGATGCTGACCGCACCGGTACCGGGATGCCAGCCGAGCAGCAGGTGCACGCCCGCGGCCGCGATCACGAACTGCCCGATCGCCGGCCACCAGGCCACGTCCCATGGCGAGAGCACCGCCGGCACCGGCCCGGTCACGGTCCGGATAGCAGCCAGGCCGGCGGCAAGCTCGACGGTGTGCACGATCGCCGGGTCAGCACCCAGCCGGACGCCGCGCAGCACGTGGTTGCCGGTGTCGGCGACCAGCAGATCGAAGCCAAGCCCGAGCTCGGACGGCACCAGCGCCAGCCCGTTCGGCTCAGCGAAGCCGTCCAGCGAGCCGGCCGCCGTCCGGACGCCGCTACCGATCCGCTGCCGGACGCGCTGCCCGTCCAACTCGGTCCGCACGATCTGGTGGTGGCCGGCATCGGCGATCAGCAGGCTGTCGCCATCGAGAATCGCCTTTGCTGGGAAGCGCAAATCACCCGATACCGGTGCCGGCGGCTGGTAGGGGTTGTCGCCCCGGCGCAGGCTGCCGGCGTGTTCGGCGATCAGCTCGGTGATGATCAGCCGCAGGCCGCTCACCTGGCCTTCGCCGGCCGCCTGGGCCACCAGGTACCCGTCCGGATCGATGAGCACCAGGGTCGGCCAGGCCCGTACCGCGTACTGCTGCCACAGGTGCAGCTGGGGATCGTTGAACACCGGGTGCGCCAGGCCGTAGCGCTCGGTCGCGGCGGCCACGGCCCGGTCGGATTTCTCGTGCTCGAACTTCGGCGAGTGCACGCCGATGATGACCAGCTCGTCGGCGAAGTCGGCTTCCAGCTCGCGCAGCTCCTCGATCACGTGCAGGCAGTTGGCGCAGCAGAACGTCCAGAAATCCAGCAGGACGAGCTTGCCGCGCAGCTCGCGCAGGCTGAGCGGCCGGTCGGAGTTGAACCAGCTACCGGACGGGAATTCGGGGGCGCGCACCTTGGCGCCACGCAGCACAGTCACGTCGCTAGCAAACCACCCATCGGCGGCAGCAATTCCACAGCTCAGCTGGACTAGCAACCGCCATCAGGTACAGCAACGGCCCGTCCGCTCCCGGGGAGGAGTGGACGGGCCGTTGTCGCACGGCTGAGCCGTGAGTTCAGGTCAGTGGTTGTAGTTCTGGTGCGCGGCAAGCGCCATCAGCTCGTGGCGCATGGCCGGCGATGCCACCCGCAGTGCCCGCTCGAACTGGCGGTACTCGCGGTGCGCGCGGATCTTCTGCTTGAAGTTGCTCATGTCCTGCTCCTAGTGGTGTCGCGGTGATGTTGAGTGACGTCCCTGTCTGCTCCATCGGGGCCCTGCTGAGTGAACGGACGAACGTCCAGCTTCGTTCACTCACCTTGTGCCATTGCCTCGATCTGTTAATCATCGTAGCTGTTCTGCCTTACAAAGTCATCTTCGACCCTTCGATGTGGTTAACGTCATCGCTCCCTGGAGTTATTCCAGTCTGCCTGCGCTCGTCGAGGTCGGGTCGGGCCGCCGATACGCTGCTGGCATGCCCATCACCGAGGTCACCATCGCTGGCCTGCAGGACGACCAGGCCAACCTGGCGCCGCGAGCCGGCACCGTCACGCTGATCGTCAACGTCGCCTCCGAATGCGGGCTGACCCCGCAATACGCGGGGCTGGAGCGGTTGCAGCAGGTCTACGCCGCGCGCGGCTTCACCGTGCTGGGGGTGCCGTGCAACCAGTTCGGCGGCCAGGAGCCGGGCACCAGCGAGCAGATCGCGCAGTTCTGCTCGACCAGCTTCGGGGTGAGCTTTCCGCTCACCGAGAAGGTGGACGTCAACGGCACGCACGGCACCCGCTCTACGCCCAGTTGGCCGACGTTGCCGACGCCGAGGGCTATGCCGGTGACATCCGGTGGAACTTCGAGAAGTTCCTGATCGGTGCCGACGGTGCGGTGCTGGCCCGGTTCTCGCCGCGCACCGAGCCCGAGGACCCCCAGCTCATCGCAGCCATCGACGCCGCGCTCACCTAGACGCACGCCCTTAAACGCCCGCCCTTAAACGCATTGTGCGACGCGGAGGTTAGAGCAGGGCTAGGCCGGGGTCGCGCAGCACGGCGGCCACATCGGCCAGGAACTCCGAGCCCTGCTGGCCGTCCACCGAGCGGTGGTCGAACGACACCGCCAGCTGGGTGACCCAGCGCGGCTCGATCCGCTCGTCCTCGCCGGTACCGACCACCCAGGGTTGCCGGCGAACCGCGCCGAAGGCCAGGATCGCCGCCTCGCCCGGGTTCAGGATCGGGGTGCCGGTGTCCACCCCGAACACGCCGACGTTGGTGATCGTGAAGGTGCCACCGCTCATGTCGGCCGGCGAGGTCTTGCCCGATCGGGCGACCTCGGTCAGCTCACCGATGGCGCTGCCGAGTTCGGCCAGCGACAGCGCCTGCGCACCCTTGATGTTCGGCACGATCAGGCCCCGCTCGGTGGCCGCGGCGATGCCGAGGTTCACGTAGTGCTTGACCACGATCTCGCCGGCGGCCTCGTCCCAGGTGGAGTTGATGATCGGGGTCCGCTTGGCCGCCCAGAGCACCGCGCGGGCGACGAACAGCAGCGGCGAGACCTTGATGCCGGCAAACTCGCGGCGGGCACCGACCCGCTTGCGCAGGTCCATCATCTCGGTGACGTCGACGGTGATGAATTCGGTGACGTGCGGCGCGGTGAAGGCCGAGCTGACCATGGCCGCGGCGGTGTGCTTGCGCACCCCCTTGATCGGAATCCGGGTCTCATCGACAGCAGCCGTAACCGAGGCCGGACGGGCCGGTGCCGAAGCAGCCTGCTGGACGTCCTCGCGCGAGATCGTGCCGTTCGGGCCGGTCGGAACCACCACCGTCAGGTCCACCCCGAGGGTCTTGGCCAGCTTGCGCACCGGTGGCTTGGCCAGCACCGAGCGATCCAACTCGGCGGTCGCGGCGGCGGTACCCGGTGTCACCTCGAAGGCCGGGTTGGCACTCGGCGCGGGCAGCGCATCGGAGGGTTGCAGCCGCTTGCGGCGGCGGGCCCGCTCGCCGGACACGCCATAGCCGACCAGCACCGCCTGCCGCTGCGGGGCAGCCTCGGCAGCCGCCGGCGGGGTGGGGATCAGGTCCTCACCGGCACCGCCGACCACACCACCACCGCTGCCGGCCTGCGGCTGGACGCTCGCCGGCGGCGCGGTAACGGACAGCTCGCCGGCGCCGACCCGCAGCGTGACGATCGGCTGGCCGACGTCGACGGTGACGCCTTCGGCGAAGTGGATCTCGTGCACCACCCCGGCGTAGGGCGAGGGCAGCTCGACCGCGGCCTTGGCGGTCTCGACCTCGACCAGCACCTGGTTGACCACGACGGTGTCGCCGACCTTGACATCCCAGCGCAGGATGTCGGCCTCGGTCAGTCCCTCGCCAACGTCCGGAAGCTTGAATTGCTTGAGTTCTGCCACTGTGCTATCTCTCCGAAACTCTGATCGCTAGTACGCGAGGGTGCGGTCGACGGCGTCGAGGATCCGGTCGACGTCGGGCAACCATTCCTCCTCGATCCGGCTGGCCGGGTACGGGGTGTCGAACCCGCCGACCCGCAGCACCGGCGCTTCGAGGGAGTAGAACGCCCGTTCCTGCACTCGTGCGGCCACCTCGGCGCCGACCCCGAAACTCACCGACGCCTCGTGCACCACAACCAGCCGGCCGGTCTTGCGCACCGACTCGACCACCGTGTCGGTGTCGATCGGTGACAGCGAGCGCAGGTCGAGCACCTCGAGCTCGTGCCCGTCGGCAGCCGCTGCCCGGGCGGCATCCAGCGCGGTGGCCACCATCGGGCCGTAGGCCACCAGCGTGACGTCCCTGCCCGGACGGACCACCCGAGCCTGATGCAGCGGCGTGGACGGGCCGGCCAGGTCGACCTCGCCCTTGGCCCAGTACCGGCGCTTGGGCTCGAAGAAGATCACCGGATCGTCGCAGTCGATGGACTGGCGCAGCATCCAGTGCGCATCGGACGGGTTGGCGCAGGTGACCACCTTCAACCCGGCGGTGTGGGCGAAGTAGGCCTCGGGCGACTCGGAGTGGTGCTCTACCGCGCCGATGCCACCGCCGTAGGGAATGCGCACCGTGATCGGCATCTTGACCTGGCCGAGCGAGCGGTTGTGGAACTTGGCGACCTGGCAGACGATCTGGTCGAAGGCCGGGTAGACGAAGCCGTCGAACTGGATCTCACACACCGGCCGGTAGCCGCGAATTGCCAGCCCGACCGCCGCACCGAGGATGCCGGACTCGCCGAGCGGGGCGTCGATCACCCGGTCCTCACCGAAGTCCTTCTGCAAGCCGTCGGTGATCCGGAAGACGCCGCCCAGCTTGCCGACGTCCAGCCCCATCACCAGCACCTTCGGGTCGTGCTCCATCCGGTCGCGCAGCGCGGCGTTCAGCGCGCCGGCCATGCTCATCGTGGTCATCGGGCTACCTGCTCTTCGCGGTCGGTGGCCGATTCGAAGGAGTCGATGTAGGTGGCATAACCGGCCCGCTGCTCGGCGAGCTCGTCGGTCATCTCGGCATAGACCTGATCGAACGGTGACAGCGGGTTGGGGTCGACCAGCTGCCGGCACGCCTCCCGGATCCGGACCGCGAGCTCCTCGGACTCGGCGTCGATCTCGTCGAAGAAGGACTGTTCGACGCCGGCCTCGCGCACCAGGTAGGCCCGGACCCGCTCGATCGGGTCACGCAGCCGCCAGGTTTCCAGCTCGTCGGACAGCCGGTAGCGGGTCGGGTCGTCGGAGGTGGTGTGCGCGCCCATCCGGTAGGTGTAGGCCTCGATCAAGGTCGGTCCCTGGCCCGAGCGGGCCTCGTTCAGCGCGACCCGGCTGACCGCCAGGCAGGCCAGCACGTCATTGCCGTCGATCCGGATACCGGGGAAGCCGAACCCGGACGCGCGCTGGAACAGCGGTACCCGGGTCTGGCGCTCGACCGCCTCTGAGATCGCCCACTGGTTGTTCTGGCAGTAGAAGACCACCGGCAGGTTGGACGCGGCGGCCCAGATGAAGGCCTCGTTCACATCGCCCTGGCTGGAAGCACCATCGCCGAAGAAGGCCATCACGGCGGTGTCCCGGTCGGCTTCGCCGGTGCCGACCGCGCCGTCGCGGACCACGCCCATGGCGTAGCCGACCGCGTGCAGCGTCTGCGCGCCGAGCACGATCGTGTACAGGTTGAAGTTGTTGTCGTTCGGGTTCCAGCCACCCAGGCTGACGCCGCGGAACATGCCGAGCAGTGTCACCGGGTCGACGTCCTTGCACCAGGCAACGCCGTGCTCGCGATAGGTGGGAAAGGCCATGTCCTGCTTGCGCAGCGCCCGGCCGGCCCCGACCTGGGCAGCTTCCTGGCCGAGGCAGGACGCCCACAGCCCGAGCTCGCCCTGCCGTTGCAGGGCGGTGGCCTCGCCGTCGAAGCGGCGCACCAGAGCGAGGTCGCGGTAGAGCGAGCGGATCTCATCGTCGGTGATCGAGAGCGGGAAGTCCGGGTGCTCGACCCGAATGCCTTCCGGTGTCAGCAGCTGGACCAGGTCCGGCTCAGGTGGAACATGCCCGTGCAACGACATCTACGCTCCTAGCTTCTCGAGCGCCGCCCGCGGGATCGCCGCTCGACGCTATTACAAGATCCAACTCACTTCGTCAGGACGCGGGGCCAGGCGAGCCGACGCTCGTGGGGTGGTGAGCGCGGCAGCGAGCCCGGTTGGCAGGACCCCGGTTGGACGACATCGTCGCACGAGTCCTGATCGTGCTTGCCAACAGTGGCCGATTGTGCCAGTTACCAGCAAGTCCGGTGGCCAGGATCATGCCGGATTGCTGGGAACATGCTGGCAGTCCGGGCTGCCGGCAGTACCGCGCCCGTAATCTTGCGGGATGGAGGAGAACAGGGCCCGCCGGGTGGTCGATGCGTTGCGTGACCGCGGCGTGAACGCGCACCTGGCCCGGGCCGGTGTCTACCAGTTCGGCGTCCGGGTCCAGCTCGGCGATGGCCGCGAGGCCGAGTGGGACACCGACGGCACCGCCAGCCTGGAGGCGCAGGTCATGCGCGACGGCATCCTGGTCGGCTTCGTCCCGCAGATCGAGGGCTCGGATGACTTCGATGAGGCGCAGGTGGTCGACGCGATCAGCCGCACCGACTACGACAAGCCGATCGCCCGGCAACGGCTGAGCGCGCCGGCGCCGAGCGCGCCGCTGCCTCGCGAGGGTGGCGTATTCCGTCGCTTTCTGGACGGCTTCCGCTACCGCTAGCCAGAACCGCTAACCAGGACCGTTGGCCAGAACCGTTGGCCAGAACAGCCAGTTGCCGAACAATCCGGCGGCCAATCAACCGCTGGGCAACCCAAGTCCTTCCGGATGGCGCAGGAACGAACTAACGTTTTGAACTAGATCTTCCGGCGAAGCTTTCCGGCAGGCGGTCCATGGGTTCGGCAACAGGAGGCCAGATGTTGATCTCGGAGATTCTGCGGCGCAAGGGCTCGAACGTGGTAACCGCCAAGCCTGATGCGTCGGTAGCCGAGCTGATCGGGCTGCTGGGCGAGCACCAGATCGGCGCCGTGGTGGTGGCCGATAGCAGCGGGACGGTCGGGATCGTGTCCGAGCGTGACGTGGTTCGCCGGCTGGCCGACGTCGGTGCCGACGTGCTGAGCCAGAAGCTGTCCGAGCTGATGAGCACCGAGGTGATCAGCTGCGGCCCGGACGATTCGGTCGATGACATCGGCGCCCAGATGACCGAACGCCGGATCCGGCACCTGCCGGTGCTGGCCGAGGGCAAGCTGGTCGGCATCATCACGATCGGCGATGTGGTGGCGGCCCGGATCCACGAGCTGGAAAAGACCCGGGTGCAGCTGGAGAGCTACATAACCCAGGGCTGATCAGTCTTACCGGCTGGCTGGCCTGATCGGCTGCCGGCGGTTAGCCGGCCAGTTCGACCGGTAGCGCTTCGGTGTGAACCACCGCCAGCCGGGACACCGCGCGGGTCCAGGCAACGTACAGCCGGCGCAGCCCGCCCAGCTGGGTCGGCTCGGCGGCCACGATCTCGGCCGGCTCGACCAGCACCACCGAGTCGTACTCCAAGCCCTTGGCAGCACTCGCCGGCACCACCGTCACCCGATGCGGCTGCTCGTCGGCCAGCGGCGCCGCCGGAATGCCGGCACCGGCCAGCGCGGCGAGCACGCTCTCGACCCGGGCATCGGCGACGATCACCGCGATCGAGCCCTCGACGCTCAGGCATCGGGTCACCGCCTCGATCAGGTCCTCAGACATGGTGAGCGCATCGCCGCCGGCACGCACCGACGAGGCCGGTGGCACGTCCGGCGCGATGTGCGGCAGCAGCCGGTTGGCGACCGCCAGCACCTCGCCGGGCACCCGGTAACCGACGGTCAGCGGTGCGATCTTTGCAGTTGGCTGGCCCAGGTGGGTCAGTGTCAGCGGCCACGAGCCGGTCGCCCACGGGGTGGTGGCCTGGGCCAGATCGCCGAGCACCGTGATCGAGCCGAGCGGGCAGCGCCGGGCCACCGCGCGGCATTGCATCGCGGACAGGTCCTGCGCCTCGTCCACCACCACGTGCACGAAGATCTCGTTGCCGGCGATCAGGCCGGCCAGCTCGTCGAGCAGCACCAGGTCCTGGGTGGAGAACTTCGCCTGCTTCGGGTTGCGCGGGTTATCGGCCCGGGCGAGCAGTTCGAGCTCGTCGGTGCTGAACGACGATCGCCCGCAGCGGGCAGCGAAGTCCGGTTCGGTGAACAGCCGCACCAGCACCACTCGCGGGTCCAGCGCCGGCCAGACTTGATCGATGAACTCGCGCACCTGCGGTGACCGGGCTACCTTCGCGGTCTCGGCATCACTCGGCGCACCGCCGGCGTCCTCGCGTTGGCGCCGGACGTCCTGGGCCAGCAGCTGGCGCAGCCGCTCGCGGGCCGAATCCCAGCGCAGCTCGCCAGCCTGCATCGCCCGGCGGGCATCGTCGACATAGCGGCGGGCCCGCTCGACGGTGATCCGGTAGCGCCGGTTGCCGATGATCGGGACGATGTCAGCGGCCGGCTTGGCGAGGTGGCTGAACACCGCCCGGCGCAGCACCTCGGCCATCCGGGCGTCGCCCTTGAGAACCGCGACCGGC
>JBDSAN010000293.1:0-6087 GCA_039922115.1 Jatrophihabitantaceae bacterium | reverse complement strand
GGCTCGGGCCGCTCGGTCGCCGCTCGGGCGCTGGCCGCCGCGGTGCAGTGCGACAACGCGATGCCCGGCCTGACCGGTAGCGATGCCGGCCTGGCCGGTGCCGAACCGGGCTGCGGGCACTGCTCGTCCTGCCGGGCGGTGCTGGCCGGCAACCATCCCGACGTCCGGTCGGTGGTGCCCGAGGGGCTGTCCATCGGGGTGAACGAGATGCGCGCGGTGGTCGGTTCGGCGGCCCGGCGCCCGTCGCTGGGACGCTGGCAGGTGGTGGTGATCGAGGACGCCGACCGGCTCACCGAGGGCGCGGCCAACGCCCTGCTCAAGGCGGTCGAGGAGCCGCCAGCCCGGACCATCTTCCTGCTCTGCGCGCCTTCCACCCACCCCGACGACGTGATCGTGACGATCCGGTCCCGGTGCCGGGTAGTCGGCCTGCGGATCCCGCCGGCTGCGGCGATCGCCCAGGTGCTATTGGCCGACGGGATCGACCAGGCCACCGCCGACTGGGCGGCGCAAGCCTCGCAGGGCCATGTCGGACGGGCCCGCCGGCTGGCCCGCGACGATCAGGCCAGGCAGCGCCGGGCCGAGGTGCTGGCAATCCCGGCGCAGCTCACCTCGCTGAACGCCTGCTTCGAGGCCGCCGAGCACCTGGTGCGGGCGGCTGAGGCCGAGGCCCGGGCGCTGACCGACGAGCTCGACTCGCATGAGACCGATGAGCTGAAGGTCGCGCTCGGTTCCGGCGGCACCGGTAAGGGCGCGACCACCGCGGCCCGGGGCAGCGCCGGCGTGCTGAAGGATCTGGAACGCCGGCAGAAGTCGCGAGCGACCCGGCTGCAGCGCGATGCGCTGGACCGCGCGCTGGTCGACCTAGCCAGTTTCTACCGGGACGTGCTGATGATTCAGGCCGGCGCCGAGGTGCCGGCCGCGCATCCGGACTTCGCTGCCGACGTGGCCACGGTGGCCCGCTCAATCGATCAGGCCGGCGCGCTGAACCGGCTCGATCAGGTGCTCGGCTGTCGCGAAGCGATCGAGCTGAACGTCAAACCCAAGATTGCCATCGAGGCGATGACCGCCGCGCTGCGGCTGCCCTGATCGGCCTGGGCCCACGCTCGAACCGTGCAGGGTTAGGCTCGAACCTATGGGCCTGATCTGTGCGGTGACATTCACCGAACGCGGTCGGCTGTACTACGCCGATCCGGGCGGGCTGAGCCTGGCAGTTGGTGAGCACGTGCTGTACCCGACCGATGATGGTCCCGAGGTCGCCCAGGTGATGTGGGCACCGCAGTGGACCTCCGATGAGATCGGCGGCCTGCCGGTGCTCGTCGGACTGGCCAGCGCCGATGACCTCGACGCGGTTGAGGTGGCGCGCACCAAGCGGGCCGAAGGACGGGTAGCGGCCAAGCGGCTGATCCGCGAGCACAAGCTGCCGATGAAGCTGGCCGGCGTCGATCACGTGCTGTCGGCGAACCGGACCGTCATCTATTTCTCCGCCCCGCACCGGGTGGACTTCCGAGCGCTGGTTCGTGACCTCGGCGCGACGCTGAAGGGACGGGTGGAGCTGCGCCAGCTGTCGGCTCGCGACGAGGCCAGGCTGATCGGTGGCATCGGCTCGTGCGGTCGGGAGCTGTGCTGCTCAACTTTCCTGGTGGACTTCGAACCGGTGTCGGTGCGGATGGCCAAGGATCAGGACCTGCCGTTGAACCCGTTGCGGATCAGCGGTGCCTGTGGCCGGCTGATGTGCTGCTTGAAGTACGAGCACCCGCTGTATCAGGACTTCGCGGCCAACGCGCCGCCGATCGGCTCGTGCGTGTCGACCCCGGACGGCCAGGAAGCAACCGTGGTCGGGCATTCGGTGCCGGACGAGTCGGTGGTGCTGCGGATGTCGGCCGACGGCCGGCGAACCAGCTGCGCGATGGCCTCGGTCTGCTCGGCGCGCAAGGCGCACGACGGCTTCTACGGGGACGGGACGCTCGGTTCAGCCCAAGCCAGCCCGGCCGGCTCGGCGAGCGCGGCAGGGTCAGGCGATCCGGGTTCGGAACACCCAGCCGCGCAGTAGCACGAACCGCAGCACGGTGGCGGCCAGGTTGGCGGCGACCAGCACGCTGAGTTCCAGCGCCCGGCGCGGGTTGGGATCCAGCGCTTGCAGCATCGCCAGCGAGCCACTGGTCAAGGCCAACCCCAGGCCGAACACGGCCAGCCCCTGAAACTGGTGTTGCACGGCTTTGTACCGTCCGGATATGCCGAAAGTCAACCGTCGGTTGGCCGAGGTGTTGGCCACCGCGGTGACTAGCAGGGCGAGCAGGTTGGCGCCCTGCGCGCCCAGCGGCCCGCGGGCCAGCACGAACAGCAGCAGGTAGGCCAGCGTGCTCAGCGCACCGATCGCGCCGAACCGGACGAGTTGCCCGAACAGCCCGGGCGGTACCTCGGGCGTGCTCGGACTCAGCGGATGCCGGCCCAGTTGGGCGCGCACCTCGGCCAGCGGCAGCGCGCCGGTGGCCAGCGCCCGGCCGACCCGGGCGACACCTTTCAGGTCGGCGATCGCGGTGGACAGGATGTCGACCCGGGAGTCCGGATCGTCTACCCAATCCACCGGAACCTCATGGATGCGCAGGCCGGCCCGCTCGGCGAGCACCAGCAGTTCGGTGTCAAAGAACCAGCCGGTGTCCTCGACCAGCGGCAGCAATTGCCGGGCGACATCGGCTCGCACCGCCTTGAACCCGCACTGCGCGTCGGAGAATCGCGCCAGCAGCGTGCCGCGCAGGATCAGGTTGTAGCAGCGCGAGATGAGTTCGCGCTTCGTCCCACGGATTACCCTGCTGTGCCTGGATAATCTCGATCCGATCGCGACATCGGAGTGGCCGGTGATCAATGGTGCGACCAGCGGCAGCAACGCGTTCAGGTCGGTGGACATGTCGACGTCCAGGTAGGCAACCACGTCGGCTGGTGAGGCGCTCCAGACCGCGCTCAATGCCCGGCCACGGCCCTTCTGCTCCAGCCGCAGGTAGCCGACGTCGTCCAGCTCGCGGGTCAACTCGGCCGCGATCCGGCTGGTGCCGTCGGTGCTGGCGTTGTCGGCGATGGTGATGGTGAACCGGTACGGGAAGTACCGGTGCAGGTGGGCGTGCAGCCGGCGCACGCAGCTTTCCAGGTCAGCTTGCTCGTTGTAGACCGGGATGGTCACGTCGAGAGTCGGCCGGGTCAATTGCGTTTCATCGGCCACGTTCTGCGGATCCACCAGCAATGTCATGGATCAAGAATCCGGTCGCCGACTGGCGCACCGTTGTGATCACCCTGTGGGCTACCTTGGAGCGATGGCTGCCGCGCCCGAGCTGGTTGTTTCGGCTGAGGATTATCGTTACTTCGTTGAGCGTGCGGTGCGCGGGATGGCCGGAATCATCGAGAAACTGGGCGACGGGCTGGCCTGCGTCCGGCCTGAGCTGCCCGGCGCCAACACCGGCTACGGCCTGCTCAGCCACTGCCTCGGCGTGCTGACCTACTGGGGCGGGCACCTGATCGCCGGTCGGGACGTGATTCGGGACCGCTCGGCCGAGTTCGAAGCTGTCGGGACGGTGGCAGATCTACTTATAAAGGTTGACCAATCACTGCACCAGTTCGAGCTGGACCTGGCCGGGCTGCTGCCGACCGCGCCGCTGCGCAACGAGCCTGCGACCTGGTCGGCAGGCCCGGACCGGCCGCTGAACCAGGGTGCGGCGGCGCTGCACATCTATGAGGAAATGGCTCAGCATCACGGCCAGCTGCAGGTGCTGCGCGACGTCCTGCTGGCCGGCCCCTGACGCGTTCGGCCGCCCGAAACCGCGTTCCGTTGATCGGACAGCGCGGGTTCGGGCGGCATAGTGCGGAGCTGGGGCTAGCTGGGTTGGGTCAGGTCGTACAGGGTGGTGCCGCCGACGGTGACCGTCTTGAAGTTGCTGGCCACCCAGCTTGCGATGTCGGACGAGGACTTGCTGCCGCCCTGCTGGTTAGCGCCCAGGCCGCCACTGCCGATGAAGTAGTGGAGCTTGCCGGCGGATACCCAGGCCTTGAACTGGGCCAAGGTCGGGGACGGGTCGCTGCCGTTGAAGCCGCCGACTGCCATCACCGGTAGCTGGGTTGCCAGCTGGTAACCGGCGGCAGTGTTGGAACCGACCGCCGCTGCCACCCAGGTGTACTTGGACGAATCTGCCTTCAGTGCGGTGACCAGCGCCGCGGACGGTGTGCTGGCATCGAGCAGGCCACCTGCACCGCCCCGGCCGCCCAGCGCGTTACCAGCTGCGCCACCCGCGCCAGCTGTGCCGCCCGGGCCGCCGAAGCCACCGATCGCGCCGGCCGGTGGGGTGCCGAGCCGGTTGCCACGGCCGCCAGCACCGCCGGGGCCGCCGCCCGGGCCGCCGAAGCCACCGCCCGGGCCGCCGAAGCCACCAGCACCAGCCGGTCCGGCGCTCGGGATCGAGCCGGTGTGCGGGGTCCGCGCGGTGCTCACTGCGTAGGCGGTCGAACCGGCCAGGCCAACGATGACCGCGACCGCGGCCACCGCAACGCCGACCTGGCGAGCCATCCGGGAGATCACCAGCAGCAACAGCGCACTGGCGAGGCCACCGACCAGGATGGCGTAACGCAGCCAGGGCAGCCAGGTCGAGGTACGGTCCAGCAGCACGAACTGCCAGCCGGCCGCTGCCAGCACGCTCAGCGACAGCAGGATCATTGCTGACAGCTGGTTGCGGTGCCGCCACAGCAAGGTGGCCGCGATGCCGATGACCGCGCCGATCGCTGGAGCGAGCGCGACGGTGTAGTACGGGTGGATGATGCCCTTGGCGTAACTGAACACCAGCCCCGTCACGACCAGCCAGTCACCCCACATCAGCAGCGCGGCGCGGGCCTGGTCGGTGCGAATCGCCTTACGGGTGAACCACAAACCTCCGACCAGCAGGATCAGCGAGGACGGCAGCAGCCAGGAGATCTGGCCGCCCATGTCGCTGCCGAACAGCCGTCCAATCCCGGTCTTGCCCCACATGCCGCCACCGTTGGCACCGCCGTTGCCAGCGAGTCCGCCACCGCCGACGCTGCCGGTCTCGTTACCGGTCAGCCGGCCGAAACCGTTGTAGCCAAGGGTCAGTTCCAGGATCGAGTTATGCTGCGAGCCGCCGATGTAGGGACGGTCCCTGGCCGGGATCAGCGAGACGATCGCGATCCACCAGCCGGCCGAGACGATCATCGCGGCACCGGCCAGCAGCAGCTGGACGATCCGGCGGCGCAGTGGGTTAGGGGCCGCGATCAGGTACACCAGCGCGAAGGCCGGTACCACCAGCAGCGCCTGCAACATCTTGGTCAGAAAGCCGAAGCCGACCATGGCGCCGACCCAGACCAGCCACTTGGTCGATCCGGATTCCAGCGCGCGGACCAGGCAATACGCCCCCGCGATCAGCAGCAGGACGAGCAGCGAATCCGGGTTGTTGAACCGGAACATCAGCACCGCGACCGGCGTGAGGGCCAGTACCGCACCGGCGATCAGGCCGGCTGCCGCTCCGGAGCTGCGGCGCACGGTCAGGTACAGCAGCCCGACCGCGGCAACGCCCTCGAGCGCCTGCGGTACCAAAATGCTCCATGAACTCAAGCCGAATAGCCGTACCGAGGCCGCCATGATCCATAGCGCGGCCGGGGTCTTGTACACGGTGATCGAGTTGGCCGCGTCCGATGATCCGAAGAACATTGCCTTCCAGCTGGCCGAGCCGGCTTGTGCGGCGGCGGAGTAGAAGGAGTTCGCGTAGCCGGAGGCGCCTAGGCCCCACAGGTACAGCACGGCGGTGCTCAGCAGCAGGCCGAGCAGCGTGGGACGCACCCAGGCGGCATCTTCGGCCCGGCCACGCAGCAGGCCGGCTCGGCGGGGATGGTCGGCCACGGCTGTCGGGTAGTTGATGCCGGGCGAGATTAGGGTTTGTGCGCTCATAGTTAGAGAGCCTGGACGGCGTTGCTTGCCAGAGTCTGTGGACTCCCTTGACGGTTACCGTGCAACGGCAGGCTGACCGTGAACACGGTGTCGCCGGGCTGGCTGGCGACCACGATCCGACCGCCGTGCGCGGCTACCACCGCCGCAAC
>JBDSAN010000292.1:0-4819 GCA_039922115.1 Jatrophihabitantaceae bacterium | reverse complement strand
CCAGCACGAAGCCAGCGCCGATAGAGCCGCCACCGCGGCCGTGCGCGGCGCGCCAGTGCCGAACCTGGGTTCGGCGCCGGCCGCAATCCAGCGCACGGTGCAATTGCGCGATGTCGGTTCCGGCGATCAGTCCGGCTTCGAGCGGGTACCCGAGCTGGTCGACCGGCTCAACGCGATGGCAACCGGGCTGACCTTCTCGATCTCGGCCGGCGGCGCGGCCCGGCACCAGGTCCGCAACCTGGCCGGCGACCTGGTGCCGGGCAATCAGACCGTCCTGCTGCAGTACACACCCAAGGAGGGTGTGGCGCCGAGTTTCTTCGAGACCCGGCTGATGGCCTTCATCGATCAGCCGGTGCCGATCCCGCTGCGGTTGACCAACCGGCACGGCCTGCTCGGCGATGTCGCGCACGGCTTCCACACCCAGGTCGATGTCGATGCCTGGCGATCCGGTTACGTCGATATCGACGACCTGCTGGGCAGCAGCGACCTCGGCCTGCAATCGGTGCTGCTGCACTTTCTGACCGAGCGCGGCGCGACTGCCAACTACGCTCACCGGCTCGGTGGGGACACCTTCAGCAACCCTGAGTTCCAGCGGGTACACGGTCGCGGAACGGACGCCGAGGCCGCGCTGCTGCAGGACTTCTTTGGCGACCCGACCATCCACCTGGTCAACGATTCGCCGAGTCCGACCGTCCGGCGAGTGTTCCGCAACAGCCGGCGCGACCTGATCCGGCGCCGGATCAGCCGCGGCCAGGGCGCTGAGCGCGGCGTGGACGCCTCGACCATCGAGGTGATCACCCACGACGGTGTGACACACACCGCAGAGGAATATCGCCAGCGATTGCAGGCCGAACGAGCGGCTGCCGTGCACTGACGGCACCAGTTTCCATCCCAAACCAGGCACGCACGCGGAACAAGCGGTTAGTTAGGCACGCTAAGCTGTTTCATAGATCCGGAGTTCGATGCTCCGCGCTAGTACAGGGGACGGAGTCCGGGTTATGTCAGACACTGTGCGAGTTGGAGCTGCGCGCGCCCACTACCGGGCGACTTTCGTCGTGCTCGCCATCGCCACCAGCGCCTACTCGCTGCTGCAGTCGATGGTCTCGCCGGTGCTGCCGCTGCTGCAGACCGACCTGCACACCAGCCAGAGCACCGTCACCTGGGTGCTCACCGCCTACCTGCTGTCGGCCTCGGTGTTCACCCCGATCCTGGGCCGGATCGGTGACATGTACGGCAAGCGCAAGGTGCTGGTTTTCGTCCTGGTATTGCTGGCGATCGGCTCGATCCTGGCCGCGGTGGCCACCTCGATCAGCGTGATGATCATCGCCCGGACCATCCAGGGCGTCGGCGGCGGCGTCATCCCGCTCGCGTTCGGCATCATCCGCGACGAGTTCCCGGCGGCGAAGGTGGCCGGCGCGGTCGGCGTCATCGCAGCGCTGCTGGCCGTCGGTGGCGGCCTCGGCCTGGTGCTTGCCGGTCCGATCGTCAATACCCTCGATTATCATTGGCTGTTCTGGATCCCGGGCATCGTGGTGGCGGCCGCGGCGCTGGCCACCCAGCTGCTGGTACCCGAATCACCGGTCCGCACGCCGGGCAAGATCAGCTGGCTGGCGGCCGTGCTGCTGTCGGGCTGGCTGGTCGCGCTGCTGGTCGCGGTCAGCGAGGCGCCGAGCTGGGGCTGGGGTTCGCCCTCCGTGATCGGGCTGCTGATCGCGACCGTGCTGGTCGCGGCCGGTTGGGTTTGGACCGAGCAGCACAGCGCGCATCCGCTGATCGACCTCACCATGATGCGGATTCCGGCGGTGTGGACCACCAACCTGGTCGCGCTGCTGTTCGGCATGGGGCTCTATGCGATCTTCGCGTTCCTGCCTGAATTCCTGCAGACCCCGTCCTCGGCCGGCTACGGCTTCAGCGCCAGCATCACCGAATCCGGCCTGATCGTGCTGCCGATGTCGGCCACCATGTTCATCTTCGGCAGCTGGTCCGGTTCCTTGTCCAACCGGTTAGGCGCCAAGCGAGTGCTGATCGCAGGCTCGGTGGTCAGCATTCCGGCCTTCGCGATCATGGCCTTCGCGCACGCCCATATCTGGCAGTTCACGGTGGCGATGCTGCTGCTCGGCGCCGGTTTCGGGCTGTCCTTCTCGGCAATGTCGAACATCATCGTGGACGCGGTGCCCTCCAGCCAGACCGGTGTGGCCAGCGGCATGAACGCCAACATCCGGACGATCGGTGGTTCGATCGGAGCTGCCGTGATGGCCAGCATCGTCACCTCCGGCGCGGCGCCGAGCGGGCTGCCCCGCGAGTCCGGCTACACCGCCGGCTTCGCGATGCTCGGTGGCGCGCTGGTGCTGGCCTCGCTGGCCGGCCTGCTGATCCCGAAGGTGTCCAGCGCTCGCGATGCCCACCAGCAGGAGCAGGCCGCGATGAGCCACCCGGCAATGGCGATCGTCGCGGCCGGCACTTTGGTCGGCGACGAGTCGGAGTAGCTGCTGAGGTTGCCGTGCCGGCCGGACCTATCGTTGCTGGCATGACCACGCCCGCACTCGACCAGTCCGGCGCCTCGGGGTGGCTGCGACAGCGCCGGTTGATCGTCCGGGACTCGGTCGCGGTCGGCGTTTCAGCCGGCGCGTACGGGCTGTCCTTCGGCGCTATCTCGACCACCAGCGGCCTGTCGCTGCTGCAAACCATGGCGCTGTCGGCGCTGATGTTCACCGGCGCCAGCCAGTTCGCGCTGGTGGGCGTGCTGGCCGGCGGCGGCGGGGCACTGTCAGCGGCGGCCACCGCGAGCCTGCTCGGCGCCCGCAATGCCTTCTACGGGCTGCGGCTGTCCAACATCCTGCGGGTGCGCGGCCTGCGTCGGCTGCTGAGCGCCCAGCTGGTGATTGACGAGTCCGCGGCGATGGCTTCGCTACGCGAGGACGACCGGCAGAGCCGGCTGGCCTTCTGGGCAACCGGCTGGTCGGTGTTCGCGCTGTGGAACCTGAGCACGCTGATCGGCGCGGTCAGCGTGCACGCAGTGGCCAACCCGGCTTCGTTCGGGCTGGACGCGGCCGCACCGGCGGCGTTTCTGGCCCTGCTCGCGCCACGCCTGCGCGATCGCCGTACCTGGGCACCTACCGGGACTGCGGCGGTGCTGGCCGTGCTGCTCACCCCGGTTCTCGCGCCAGGGTTGCCGATCCTGGCGGTCGGGCTGTTGGTGCTGGTGGTCGGAGCCAGCACGACCACCGGACCGGGCCGGCGATGACCTGGCTCGCGGTGCTTGCCGGAACGGCCGGCTGCTACCTCGCCAAGCTTGCCGGGCTGTCGCTGCCGCCCCGGTTGCTGGCCAATGCCCGGGTGCAGCGGGTTGCCGCGCTGTTGCCGGTCGCACTGCTCGCCGCGCTGGCAAGCACCCAGACCGTCACCACCGGCACCAGCATCGTGCTCGATGCCCGCACCGCCGGCCTCGCGGTGGCGGTGCTGGCCGTCCTGCGTCGGGCGCCGTTCATCGTGGTGGTCGCTGCCGCTGTACTCAGCACCAGCCTGGTCCGCCTGGTCAGCTGAGCGGCATCACCAGGTCCGGTTGGGCGATCTGGTGGTCGGGCCGTAGCGGCCGAACAGCTGTGCCGACCGCGAAGAATTCCGTTGTGTGATAACCCCAAACGTGGTTCAGCTCGGTGAGTTGGACGCCGACCACGCCCTCGGCCCGGTGCGCCTTGGCCTCGGCCTGCATCCGTCCCATCGCCAGCTCGCGCGCGTCGTAAATCCCTTGCGTGTACTGCGGAATCTCGACGTTCTGTCCCATGTTGCGAAACATCTGCCGGATCCCCTGCTGGGCCATGTGGTACACGCAGGTGCCCATCACCAACCCGAGCGGGGCGTAACCGGCCTGCACCAGCGTCCAGAAGTCCTGCCCGGACAGGTCGGAGGTGAACGGGCCACCGGAGGCATCGCGCCAGCCGCCGGTCACGCCCTCGGCCTCATCGGCGACCACCGCGGTGCCGATCGCGGTGAACTCGGCGATGTGCTCGCCCAGTTGCACGCCGGTCACCCGCAGCCGGACGCCGACCACGCCGTCACCACCGAGGGCGTAGGCCTCGGCCCGCATCCGGGTCATCGCGAGCTCGCGGGCGTGATACATCGCCTGGGTGAGCACGGTCAGTTCCATGCTCTGGTTGTACGAGGCGAACTGCGCGCCAATGTGATAAACCGACGAGCCCATCACCAGTCCCAGCGGGCGAAAACCAGCTTGCCGCACCAGCAAGAACTCGTTCACCGACAGGTCCGAGGTGAACACCGCGCCGGCCGTCCCGTCGGCGTTCTCGTGAATCCGGCGAGCGGCATCGGCCGGGATGCCGTACTGGCTCAGATCGACCTGCTGCGGTGTGGTCATCGACGCTCCTGCGGTTGTGGACGGTGCACGCGGTGGGACGCTACTGGGTCAGACGGTGAATGAGCTGAGCCGTTGCAATGCGGTGGCCGCGCCGGCGTTGTGCTGGGCCAGCCGGTGCAGTGCCGCGGTGAGTTGCGCCGACCAGTCCGGCAACGCCACCGGGGTGGTCGACAGCACGATGCCGCCCACCTCGTGCGCGATGCTGGATCGGGTCGCGGCTCCCACGCTGGCCCGACGCAGCACGAACCGCTGCTCACCGAGCCGGACCGACACCCCGACCACCGCCGGCGTCCGGCCACGTAACCGGTCGCTGAGGCTGGCCTTGCGCTCGACGGTGAGCAGGTCGGCCGGCAACGCACCGTCCAGCGCCGCGAACAGGAAACCCGCGTACACCTCGAGGTCGGCGGCCTGTCGCGACAGCAGCGCCGACAGCGACTGCAACTCATC
>JBDSAN010000291.1:0-3568 GCA_039922115.1 Jatrophihabitantaceae bacterium | reverse complement strand
CCGCCGATCCTGGCATCGCGGCCGTCAGCAGGCGGCAGGTCTCACCGGATGGATTCACAATCGCGCTGCCGGCCGTCCCGACCACCGGTGCCACCTCGCCGGCGACTGCCGCGACGCTGGACCGGTTGCGTGCGCTCGCTCCGGACGGGGTGTACGTGACTGGCTTGCCGGCGCTGACCCACGACCTCACCAAGCAGCTCAACGACACTTTCCCAATCTTCATTGCGGCAATCCTGGCGGCGACGTTCCTGCTGCTGATGTTCGTGTTCCGCTCGATCGTGGTGGCGCTGAAGGCGGTCGTGCTGAACCTGCTGTCGATCGGTGCCGCCTATGGCGTGGTGGTGGCGGTGTTCCAATGGGGTTGGCTCGGCGGGCTGTTCAACCTCGACCGGACCTACCTGATCGCCTCCCCGCTGCCGCCGATCTTCTTCGCGGTGCTGTTCGGATTGTCCGTCGACTACGAGGTGTTCCTGCTCTCGCGGATCCGGGCCGAGTACGACGCGACCGGGGACAACACCGAGTCGGTTGCTCGCGGCCTGGCCAGCACCGGCCGGGTGATCACCTCGGCCGCGCTGGTAATGACGGTCGTGTTCGTCAGCTTCATCGCCGATCCGTCACCGTTCGTCAAGATGATCGGGCTCGGCCTGGCCACCGCGATCGCGCTCGATGCGACGCTGGTGCGGATGGTGCTGGTTCCGGCCAGCATGGCGCTGCTCGGCCAGGCGAACTGGTGGCTGCCCAGCTGGCTCGATCGCCTGCTACCGCAGGTGAATCTGGACGGCGCGGGACGGCCTGAGGTGCTGGCTGAGCCGAAGCCGGCGCTGGCTGGTTCGGCCTCGCTGTGACCAGCAACCTGTCAGCGGCACCCGCCCGATCGACGATGTCGGTCGGGTGGGTGCCGTTCGCCCTGGTCGCGCTAGTTCTGGTTCCGGCGATCGCCGGCTCGTTGCGGTTGGTCGAGTTGGCCGGCGGTCCGCAGGCGTTACCGGTCAACCCACGGATCAGCACGTCACCGGTGCCGGTGCTCGTGCACATCGTCTGCGCGCTCTGGTATGCGATCGTCGGCGCCTTCCAGTTCTCGGCGGGGCTGCGGCGACGCAGGCCGGCTTGGCACCGCAAGGCCGGGCGGGCGCTGATCGGGCTTGGCCTGGCAGTCGCCCTATCGGGGCTGTGGATGACGCTGTTCTACCCGCGCCAGCCTGGCACTGGCGAGCTGACCTACCTGTTCCGGCTCGCGGCCGGGTCGGGCATGGCCGCCAGCATCGTGCTCGGCCTTGCCACGATTCGCCGTGGCGAGGTAAGGCCGCACCAGGCCTGGATGATGCGTGCCTACGCGCTGGCCCTCGGCGCCGGCACCCAAGTATTCACCCAGGGAGTCGGCAAGCCGATCTTCGGCTCCGGCGAACTCAGCAACGCGCTGCTGCTCGGTGCCGGTTGGGCGATCAATCTCGCGGTCGCCGAATACCTCATCAGGCGACCGCGGGCTATGACTATGCGGGCGTGAGCTACGCCGTCAGGCTGAACGGCGGGTACTGGTCGGTGAGCAGGCCGGCGTAGGCCTGTACCCGCAAGCCGTAGCGGTAGACGTTGACCAGGAAGTTGCGGGCCCCGTGCGGGTACTCGCCGGTGAACAGGACAGCGAAGAAGCCGTAGATGAAAGCGAAAGCGGCTGCGACGACCAGTGCCGCAAGCACGAAGTAGTGCGGGATCGCGAGGATCCACTTGTACAGCGGCTTCCACCGGTTCAGCTGTTGCGGATAAGCAATGTTCAGCGTGGTGTGCGGCTCTAGCTGGTCGTCCTGCGCGCCGACTTCGAAGTCGAACGGTGGGTAATCGGAATGCATGAACAGCGCATAGCTCATCGCGCGCCACTCGTAGCGGTAGGTCATCGCGATCGCGTTGAAGATCGGCTGCGGGATCCGCTCGGTGAACAGGACGGTGAAGAAGCTGATCAGGGTGAGGATATTGCGCAGCGAGCTGAGCACGTTGGCGATCATCAGCTGCGGGATTGCCAGCAGCCACTGCGCAAGCGGGCGCCACCGCGCGATGTGGTAATCGGCGTTGAACTCGACAGTCGCCGGGTAGGCCGTGGTGGTCGACATGGTCACTCCTTAGTCATGCCGTGCTGAAGCTTGGGTCACTCCCCCACGCGACAGGCTCCGACAGGACCATCGTGCGCCCGGAATGCCACTTTTTTGTAGGGCCATAGGACCCTATTGGGCGAGGCCGGCCCAGGACCAGTGCGGTAGCGCAAGCCCGTCCGGCACGATGTCGTCCGGGTCGTCATAGACGGACATGGTCGTGGTGGTCGTCCAAGCGAAGTACTCGTGCAGGACGCGGCCCAGCTCGCCGGTGATTGCGACGTCGGCCATTGCCTGATCAAAGCAGCTGATCGCGCGACGGTTCATTTCATCGTGCGGCCCGTCGCCGCTGTGCAGCCGCACCACGAAGCTCTCGTCGCCGTACTGGTCGGAATAAAACGCCGGGCCGCCGAGCGCCTCGGCCCAGTAAGCGGCCAGCCGCTCGGTGTGCTCGGGATGGTAGCCGTGACTGAAGGCGTGGCTGACTTCATCGTCAGCGAGCACCCTGGCGTGCCAGCTGGCGGCTAGTTGGCGCAGGCCGTCCATTCCACCGGCCGCCTCGTACAGAGTCTGCATCGGCCAATGATGGCAGGCGTTTCTCACGCGAGCTAGGCCTCAGTGCCAGACCGTGGCCGGCCAGCCGGGGTGGCTGCGGGTGAACTCGCCGATCACCGTGGCCGACCAGCCGGTCGATAGCTCAGTGCACGTTCGAAGTTGTGACTCCCCGTTCGGTCGCGACCTTCGCTGCATCCACCACCGGCTGACGCAGCAACAGATCCGCCAACTGCCAGGCGACTACTCCCCGGCGGGCTTTGACCTTCTCGTTCCAACCAGCACGGATGGCGCGCAGTCCGCCGACAGGTTGTCGTCAGTTGGTGGTTGCGGCGAATGCGGCCTCAGCGAAGGTCCGGACGATTCCTGATGACAGTGGCCGGACCGGCCGGGTGCGCGATCGCGGCCTGGGCGAGCGCCGGCGGATCGGTGCGGCGGACGAACTTCGTCAGGTCCTCGATGAACGCTTGCACCTGGTCATGATGCGGACGGACGAACATGCCCTATGGGGCCGAAGCAATCTCCACCGATCCAACCCAGCGGCCCGGACGGTCTCGACCAGCGCGACAGCTCCAGCCTGGGACACGACCTTGGCCGTTGCCGTGTCGGTCTGGACAGGCGGATACAACCGACATTCTTCACCCTGCAGGTGCTCCAAGCCATGCGGACTCAGTTACTAGACATCTCCGATTCTCGTTGGCCTGGAGCACTTCTCAGTTGATCAACGCGCCGCCCTCATGAAAGCCCTGGGCTGGAAGGTCACTTCATCCGCGCCGGGAGGCAGCGAAACCAGTCGCCATCGGCCTGAACGACGGCCCGAGCTACCTGCGGTTGCTGATCGCGATGACGGTCCGGCACATCGCGGCCAGCGTCATCGGCCCAGCCGGCTCGCTAGCAATGATTGAGGTACGGACTCCACAACACAAGGCCGGCTC
>JBDSAN010000290.1:0-19586 GCA_039922115.1 Jatrophihabitantaceae bacterium | reverse complement strand
GCGTCAAACACGTCGAGGTCTTCCTGATGAGCGGTGTAGGAACCTTCATCTTGGGAAGACCTCGACCCTCACCCCAGCACCGACGCGCCGTCAGCTACACCCTCGTTTCGGAAGAGCCGCATTTTGGGCGCCCGCATCAGAAGCCTCCCGGGGTCAAATGAGGGTCAAATGACCTTGAAGGTACAGAAGGCTGAATTCGTTGTCGCCTTTACGGCACGGCGCTGGTCACCAAAGAGCCAGACCGTTCAAGTCCCCGACTGTCGTCGCGTCCCGCACGTAGCGCGTCGCCGCTGCAACGGCGTGCGAGATCGTCGTGCGAACGTCCGGCATGTCGTCACGGGCCAAAGCCATCACTAGGAAACCGGCGAGGACCGCGCCTGCCCCGAGTGTGAAAGCGTCCGAGACCGCCTCGACGCCAACGACTTCAGCAGTAGTGGCGTTGACAAATGCGGCTCCGGACATCCCAAACGTAACGACAAGTGATTGATTCGGCCGAGACGTAATGCGCTGATAGGTCGATCGAAGTTCCAATGCATCCACCGTCGAATTGCCGAGCGAAATTTGAACGATCGCCCTTTCAGGTAGCGCGATTCCCTGTAGCCAGTCTTCGGCTTCGGACAGACGAGTCACTTGGCCCAGGTTCCACAGCGAGCCGCTATTCCGGGCGAGAAGCGGGACAGTCTCCAGCGCAGCCTTGCCGCTGTCCGATCCAACCTCGATGTCGACGTAGTGGACCACGCGCCGGTCGGCGGGAAGCGACACGTACAGGTCGCGAGTCGCGGTCAGGATATGTTCCCCCGACGGGTAGTAGTTCGTCGTCACAAAGCTTCGGGTACCTCGCCTGCGATCGATGAATATCATGTCGATCGGCGCGCCTCGATACGGCGTTGGATCGGGGTAGATCGTGACTCCCAGGCCCAATTTTGTGCGTAACAGCTCAGACTCGCCTTCCACCGAGCCAAGGTTGTTCGTCACGAGGTGAACCTGACCAGGAAATCGCAATGAAGACAGGTACGCCACGATGGCGGCGTCGCAGACTAGAAGGGCGCCGTGGCGATCGGCAACCACGCCGGCGTCCTGCGTCGGCAGTTCTGCTACCTCGCAGAAGTAGCCAATACCACAGGGTCCGTGACAAATGATCGCTACGTCAGACACGCCGTTACCTCCCTTGCACCGATCGAGCGACGGACCGCGTGTCCGCAAAGTAGGCTTCGCGAGCCCTGCCTGAACGCTATCGGCACGCTCCGGTCACGCGAGTGATCCGGTCGGCCGTCTCCAGCTTCGACGGCGGCGGTCGACACGGCGACAGCGTGAAGCAGGGGGACTATGGCGGGCATGCCGGACGGAGACTCACGGGAGCTCGCCGAGTTCGGGTACGTGCAGCGACTCGATCGACGCCTCGGGGCTTTTGCTGCGTTCGCCATGTCGTACGGGTTCGTCGCAGTGTTCACAGCAGTGACGGCTCTGTTCTTCTTCGGCTTCGCCGCAGCCGGACCGGGCTTCGTCTGGGGCTATCCGCTTGCTGCGATCCCGACCATGCTCGTTTGCCTCTGCCTTGCCGAGTTGGCCGGCGAGATCCCTCTGACAGGCTCGCTGTATCAATGGACGCGGGCGCTCACTCAGTCGCGGCTCGTCCCGTGGCTGACCGGTTGGTTCTTCATCGCGACCTTGCTTACCGTGATGCCGGTAATCGGCCCAACGCTCCAACAGGTACTGACGCCCGTCTTCAAGGGACTCCAGTTCGTGGGCGGGGGCGCGGACATCGGCACATCCACGACTAAAGACGGCGCGCTCAACGCAGTGATCCTCGGTGTCATCGGCCTGGCGTTCACGACGGCCGTGAACATCGTGGGCGTCCGATGGGCCGCGCGCGTTGCGCAGGTGGTCGTGACCATCGAGCTGATTGCTTGCTGCGTCATCATCGTGGGATTCGCCGCCAACATCCAGCGCGGTCCTGGTGTGGTTTTCGATTCACAGGGAACGGGGGCCGGGTACGCAACCGGGTACTTCGGAGCACTACTCATAGCACTGGTGTCAGGCGCGTACCTCTACTTCGGATTCGAAAGCGCGGCGGCTCTGTCCGAGGAGGTGCGCAATCCTCGTCAGGTGGCACCGAAGACGGTGATCCGTGCGCTGACCCTCGTGGTCATTGTGGCGATCCTGCTCGCGACACTCGCCCTCATGGCCGTGCCCAACATCAAGGCGCCTGAACTCGGGACCATCGGAATGCCGTATGTCTTCCAGGTCACCCTGGGCAAGACAGTTGGCAACATCCTGCTCGTCTGCGTTGGCGTCGCGGTACTCGGAGCGATCACCGCATTACAGGCGACAGCCGGCCGCGTCGTCTTCGCTATGGCACGTAACAACCGACTTCCATTCAGCGCCGCTCTTTCGCGGGTGTCGTCGAGATGGAAGACACCGATCGCTCCGGTCGTACTGCTGGGCATCGGCGGCTGCGTGTTGCTGCTTCTGAACTACGGCAATACAAGGATCTTTTCGACTATCGGTGCGGTCGGCATCGTCCTCTACTACATCACCTACCTATTCGTTGTCGCGACGATGCTCACCGCCCGCCTCAGGGGCACTTGGCCGCCCAGACGGAAGAGTCCGTCCTTCTCGCTGGGACGTTGGGGCTTTGCCGTCAACGTAGGCGCGGTCGCCGGCACGGCAGTAGTGATTATTGACACCGCGTGGCCCCGTGCGTTCGTGTACGGCACAGATCATTGGTACCTCCAGTGGGGATCGGTGACCGTGACAGCACTGGTCTTGCTTCTCGGCCTCCCGTACTACGCGCTAGTAGTCCGGCATCGGGACGACACGGCTCGGTTCGAGCACGCGACGACAGGTTCAAATGACGCCCATACGGATCGCGAGGTGGCGACGACGCCAGTCGCGGACAACTGAGATCAATCGCTCAATGAGGCCACCGTCGGGCAAAGCCAAGCCTCCGACTTTGCCACGAGTGACGGTCCGCACAACACACCGACTCGACCACCGGCGAAAGCCCATCGCACTCCGTAAGGCCGCGCGGTGAGTGGCTTCCGGGCTTCGCGACTACGCCGTCGAGTTACGGCCGATCTGCCACCCTCGTCATTGCTGAACCAGACTGCTGGCGGAACAGGCAATGATGTATCCGTCAGCGAGGAGGTCCGAGCATGACCGTCAGTGAGACGGCCTGGGTAGACAACGGCGCCTTCAGCCCGAACCGGGGCCAGTTCCCCATCCAGGTAGAGCGTCACCTCAATGCATTCGTGGCTGACCATCTCCCCGGGGTCACCACCGTTACGCTCGGCGCCCGCTACTACTCGCTACACGCCCACGTCGCGTACCGCGCCAACGAGCAGGGCCTCGACGAAGATCAGACGCGTCGACTCCTTCGTCGCAGCGAGGCGCTCCTGGCCTACGTCACCGCGCGTCATTCCAGCCAGTCCGACCATCCGGACGAGACGCCACCCGGCCACGGCATCGACGCCATCTTGCGACTCGCCGGCGGTGGCACCACCGGCATCGACCTCGCCGAGTGCGCAAAACCAGGCGCGTACTCGCTCGCGAATTGGGGCTTCTCCGGCGCCTACCGCGGCTCGGAGCTCACGCTCAAGATCCTCGACCAGGCCGGTTTTCTCCCGGGCGCGTGGCACGACCTCAAGGCGACAGCGGCACTCGATGCCCTCGTCCAGCGAGCGGAAGGCGAGGACGCAGTGAGCGCCGCCGACGCCGACCAGCTGGCCGACGCCTGCCTCTGTCGGATGGCGGCCGCGACGGACGGCCCCTGGCTGGCGAAGTTACTTGCGGGCGATCCGAACAGCGTCGACCCAAAACCGACCCGGGGCGGACTGCTCTGGCAACTCGGGCGCTTGGTGACCATCGCGATCAGCACCCACGAGGTTCGCGGCTCAGGCCAGGTCGCCGAGCTGATCATGTTCGATCATGACCTGGCCGACCATCACGCGCTCGTTGGGATGGTCGGTATAGATCTGTGGCGGGGCGGACTGCTACGGGCCGAATCTGTCTGGGCCTGGCGCCGAATCTGGCGAGACATCAACGAGATCTACCTCAAATCGGTTGGCGCGATATCAGTCGCCGATCTTGTCGAAGCGTTCGCCGATGGCCTGCGCGACGTCCCTCTCACGGACTTCTTGAACAACCTCCCACCCGTCGCGGACGGTGCCGGCCGACCGCTGAACGCGGAACGACAGCTTGATCACGTCGGTGATGTTGAGCGGTGGATGGCCATCGTCATGCTCGGCTCTCAGCGCAGCCAGTACCTCAACCACAACGAACGCATCGGCTTCGCAGGCGGGAACGAACTGCACGGCACGCAGTGGGAGGAACTCACGCCCGGCTGGACCGAACACCTTCTCGCTCGGCACGCCAACAGCGCTCTCCGCGACCTCGGCCGCGACATGGCGCAGATCCTGATCAACCGCTCGCAGCGCGTGGCACTGCGCAAGGCGAACTACAACCCGGCCAAGCAGACGTTCAGCTTCCCCGCACGGGTCCACGTGCGGGATGGCATCGCGATCCGGGTGTTCGGCGAAACCGCCCCTACCCCCGCGACGCGACTCCCGCAGTACTTGTCGATCGCCCGCCAGGCAGGGCTCTATGCCACCAGTCCGGCAGGAAATCTCATGCCTGGCGTCAACGGAGGCTTGCTTGCCTGAAACCTCCTACCCACTGACCCCCGGCCTGCTCGGCCCGATCTTCGCTGAGGCCGGCAGTGGCGAACGCGCGATGCGCGAAGCGCTGTTCCTCACCTTCAACGTCGACCTCGGGTTCTTCGAGGACCGACTGCTCGGCAAGCTCCGCGAAACCGGTGCGGCAGTCACAGTCGTCGCCGATGCCTCGGTCTTCAACCCGGATACGCGCTCCGTTCGAGCAGCAGGGCGCGGCTACACGTTTGGTCTGGCCCACCACAGCGCTGCATTCCATCCAAAGCTCACGGTTCTCGCCGGTCCGCAGCGGGCGTTGATCGGCATCGGCTCCGGCAACCTGACCATCGGCGGCTGGCACGCCAACCGCGAGATCCTGACGACGATCGAAGCCAGTCGCAGCGACGGAACACCCCGGATCGTCACGGACGTGATCGCGTTCATGCGCGAGCTCGCCCAGGTCATCACGATCGGGCCGCTTGCGCGTGACGGCATCGAGCGGACCGCGGACACCCTCGCCACGCTGGCGGCGACGAGCAAGCCAATCGACACGGGCCACCGGCTCGTCCACAGCCTGGGCACGCCAATCATCGACCAGCTCCCGAATGGCGAGATCAGCTCGCTTGAACTTGCCGCGCCGTTCCATGACGAGCACGGCCGAGCACTCGACGCCCTGATTCAGCGATACCAACCGTCCGAGATCACCGTGCTCGCACAATCGGGCCAGGCAGTCATGACCCCGTCAGCCCTGCAAGCTTCTGCTGGCAGCACGCCGCTTCACTTCGTCCAGCCCGACGCCGAACCGGCCGCGAGCCGATACCGCCACGGCAAGATCCTCACCGCGCTCGACAGCGACGGAACCGTCGCCTGGTCGCTCACCGGGAGCCCGAACCTGACGACCGCGGCGCTGCTTCGGACGGCGAAGTCGACACCGACTGGAAACTGCGAGTTGGGGATCGTCACCTACGATTCCCGACGGCTCTTGCCCACGCCAACGGTGCCCGTCACCGATGTAGTCAGCCTGCATCACGTCCTGCCACCCAGCGCACCATCAGAAGGCGCCGCGGTCGGGCTAGCCATCGGTATCTCGGAAGCACGATCCACCATCGATGGCCTCGTGGTCGTGCTGTCCCACGCCACGCAGGTTGACCTCACCATCGAGGTGAGCCCGTACCTGGGCGCGCCCGAACACTTCGAGCCGCTCGGGGTGATCCCCGTGGGAAGCATTCAGGCCACTTTCCCCGGCGTCTACGACCCGGGCACCCGAGTCCGCGCCGGAACATCGATGCAGTTCGTGGCGGATCCCGACCTCGTCCAGCTCCGGCTGCGGCCGTCGTCCGCGTCGGGCGGGGGTGGCAACGTCACGCACGCCGAGCTGTTCGCTGATCCGGCTCGCGCCGAGAAGTGGTACCAGGCGCTGACTGCATTGACGCTCGCACACCAGCAGCCCACGACAACCATCGGTGGCACCAGCGCGGCATCAACGCCCCATCAGCCAGGCGCGTGGAAGACACTCGAAGACGAGGCGGACTGGAACGACTACGCCGACGCCGCACAGAACATGCTTGGCCTGCCCATCTTCTTGCTCGCCGCAGGCTCTGCCGCAGCCACGATCAAGTCCACGGTCGTCGGGGGATCGCTGCCGAGCAACGCTCCCGCGTGGGAGGACCGGTTCGACGACACCGCCGATACGTTCGAAGAGGAGCAAACGGCCGAGGAAGTCGTTGACGACCCAACGCTCGTACCGACTGCTCCGGCCCCGATGAGCAACTGGCAGCGAGGCCGATATCGGAAGTGGATCACCCAGCTGACAGAGATCATGACCCAACTCGGGCCGATTGAGCGCATCGCCGCGACGCAACTCGTGCTGGTCAGCACCGGCGCCGGGTGCTGGGACGGCGAGGTCGGGACGCACGGCTGGTTCGACCCACTCATCGCCGCCCTCAGAGCTCTCGTACGCGAGGACTGGCCCACCCAGCTTCAGGATCAGGCAGCCGGATTGCTCGCAGTTGGTCTCTATCGCCTCCGGCTCGCGACACCTGGTAATGACCGCGGACGAGAGGCCGAGGCGCTTCGCGCGCTTGGCAGCAAGGCCGCTCCGATGATGAAGCACGTCCCGGCGGACACGATCGAGGCACAACTTCCGCTGATCGATGGATCACGCATACTGGCTGCGCAGCCTGACGACGTCCTGGACTCGATCCACATGCTGACGGTCGCTGACGCCAATGAGGCACTCCTCGCACGACTCGGGCGACTGCTGCCGGAGCTGGACGTTGAGTGGTCGGGGCCGGCCCAACTCCACGCCCGGGGCCGCACGTCGAACCCGATTCAGACCGCCGGCCGCATCTTCGACCTCGCTGAGGACGATCGCCACCTCGCTGTGTACGTCGTGAACGAGAAGGATCAGTGGGCGCTCATGGTGTCATCGGCTGACAGGGTCCTCCTGGTCGACGGCCGGAAGGCTCCGATCATGTACACGACGCACCGACGCGACGGCGTGACTACCCCGCTGGCGCTAGCCAGCAACGCCGAAACTAGGCAGCGCACTCGGGTGAGCGAGTTGCCATTCGGCAAGCCGGGCGAGGCCGAGTTCTCCGTGGTCGCTGAGGTGCCAATCGGTCAGCTTCCTATCTCGCCCACCGTCCGGTTGGCGCTCACGCGCTGAGTAACACCAAACGCCTGACCCTGCGCCCTTCGAAGGTGCGGGTTACGTGGTTGGACGTGAACGTCGCCGCTTCCGGCTGTACTGCCTGCGCAGTTCGGTGAGCCTGCGTCGCACGTCGGTCTTCGAGACCTTTGCTGAGGTTGAGCGGCGGGTCGAGTTTCATCGAGGACGGCGGACTTAAGCCTTCCGAGCGTGTCCGCGTCCGCGACTGGAATGGCGATCACACGCAGATGGGCGTGCATCCACTCAGAGCGCTTCACCTCGTCGATTTCGCCCCAGCCCCAGGCCTCCGCCAAAGTCGAGCCGAGCGTGAGCCGAAGCATCGAGAAGGGCCTGCTTCGGGATCGACGCTGCGCTGCTGATTGCTAGTGCCCAGACGATGTGTGGCTGCCCCATCACGAGACGGAAGCCCGGACCCGCGAGACCTACACCTACTACCTCAACAAGCACATCCTGCCCGTGTTCGGGGCGATGCGGATCAACGAGATCCAACCCACCGACGTCCGCGAATGGGTCTCCGACCTGAAAGCGGCTGGGGCGTCCCCGACCGTCATCCGGCATTGCCACACGATCCTGTCTGCGGTGTTCACGACCGCGTTCAACGACCAGATCACCCGGCTACACCCGTACCGAGGATTGACGACGCCGCCGGTGGCGAAGAAGCTCCGCACGATCATCACTCCGGACCAGTTCGACGAGCTCTACACCGCACTGCCCAGTGACACCGCCCGGCTGATGGCGGAGCTGCTGATCGGGTCCGGGCTGCGTTGGGCCGAGCTCATCGACCTCCGCCCAGACGATTTGAACCAGCGGATGCGGATGCTGACCGTCAGCTGGTTCTGACACGGAGAATCGGCGCCGTCCCAGTGTGCTGCGATGCCAGGTTGCGGCTTTCGCTTATTCGATGTCGGCGAGCATACGCAAGGCGTCTGCGACCTCTCGGTCGTGTCGCTGGTTGCAACTCGCCCACCGTGCTTCGTCAGGGTCGAGGTCGGCGAGGAAGGCAAACCTGGTGCGGACGGTGGCGATCCATTTCGCCAGCTCCACCGGTCGGGTGAGGTAACCGATGTCTTCGCGTTCGAACTCTGCCGGCTTGCGCTCGCGCAGTACCTGTTCAGCGGTCAGCGGCTTGTCACCGCGTCCGTCGTGCACGACGTCTCGGAAGACCTTGAGCACCCAGAGTCGGCGAACGAGCGACTCGTTGATCACGCCTCGGGCTGCGAACCACTGCAGGTCATAGAGATCGCGGGCCAGCGACACCCGGCGGAACCGGGCCAGCTTCTCGGCGATCGCTTCCTCGACCCGCACGACAGGTATCGCAGGCAGGGTGATGTCGTAGAGGCGGTGGATCGGCAGCCCGACCGGCTCGAGGACCTCCGCCGCAAGGGCGAGCGGGTGCCGGGATAGTTCGATCTTCGCACCGAGGTTCGGCGAGCCGAACGGGGTGTCGACCTGAATGTCAGCTCGGCGGCCGTCGTCCCCGAGCTGTCGTACCGCGAACCCGAAGCCTGCGACGGCCGCTCCGTCGACTGCGTCCAGGACGTTCAGCGCGAGGTCCTGGTCCGGGGCGGCGAAGTCGAGATCGGTGGAGAACCGGCCCGTGCTCCCGGCGCGGTACTTCCGCAGCGCGGTGCCGCCCTTGAACACCAGGCCCTTGTCGAACCAGCCTTCGTGGTGAAGCAGGAACAGCAGGTGATCTTGGGCGATGTCCAGGATTGCCGCGTCCCGTGCTGTGGTGACGCCGTTGAAGTGCCGGACCAGATGCCCTTCGGTGATCACGCCCCGGTACCGCCGCTCATCAACGGCGCCAGGTCGGCGTCGGTAACCTTCGACACCAGATCGTGGCGACTCCCGGGCTTGCGCGTTCCGAACCACACCGGCGTGCGCGGCGGATACAGCCTTGCCAACCGCTCGGCCAGGTCAGGTCGCTGGGCGAGGCCGAGCAGGTAGATGCATCGTTGCGTCGTCGCAGGCTTCGCGCCCTCGATGCAGGCGGTCAGCAGATCCGCATCGATGCGGTCCCCGGCATCGGGCAGCCACTGCGCCAGACCAGCGAGGTCCTGATACCCGGACGGGCGAGCTGCGATCCCCACCAACAATGCCTCCACCCTCCAGACCGGCAGACCATCACGGTGCTCGACCGCGGACTCGGGAGTGGTGAGGTGCACGACCCGCCACCCACCCAGGCCCTTCGGCAGGCGAACACCGGGCGGACACGCCACCACCTCACTGGCCGGCAGATGCTGCGACAAACCGAGCAGCACTGCCGCAGACTCCATCGCGAGCACGAACGGCGCGTCCGGGTCGTAGGCCATCTGTGCGCGTAATTCGATGTACCGGTCCCCCGCACCGTAGGCGCCGGCCCGCGCACCCGGCAGAAACTCCCACACGTTCCGCGTGCGCAACTGGCCGAGCCAGCCACGGCGCTGCAGTTCATAGGCCACCGTCCGCGCGTCATCCTCGAGCGGACGCGCGCCGCCGATCTGCGCCATTAGGTCAGCGATCTTGGCCGCCGTGACCACCCGCGGCTGATCCAACTCCAGCAACTCAACCACCGGAGCAAGGGACCGCGACAACGACCGCGCCATAGTCATTCACCCGCCTTAGTTGGCTCTATGTACAAACTAGGTACTCGCATGACTATACAGAAATCGGGTCTTGGACTTGGGATACATCGAAGACCTAGCCTCTGCCATCGCGAGTCGAGGCGTTCCATCGTGCCGGAAACGTTCTGGTGGGTCGGCTGTCTCAGCTCAGCCACTCACCACTGGACGAGTTGGAGCTGGGCGACCTGGAAGCTCTACGCTGCAACTGACGACCCTGGCCGGCAGCACAACACAGGCATCGCGGCCATCTCGCGGAACTATCGACGCCAGCTTCATCGAGGCTGCCTTACTTCTCTCCGGGCGGATCAGCCCCCACCTATCAAGCGAGACTCCTGAGAGTGTGAGAACGATCGAGGTTGCGAGCTCGGCGGACACCTCCGACGGCAGGTCATTGTCGACGATGATCAGCTGCAGTTGATCGCCGTACTCTGAGGTGACCTCGGCAAAGAGCTTGTACATGTCGACGATTCGGTCGCCCTCAAGTCCCTCCTTGCCCGAGTTCGCAGACACGCCATCCAGAACGAGGAAGCCCGAACGAGCTGAGCCAGATCCCGGACCCGGCGGAGTTCTTTTCGAGATTGGGCCTGGAAGCGGAGGCCCAGATAGATCAGTTAGCGGCCGATCTGGCCGGGGACGACCCGGGCGGGGAGGGCTACCTGGAGAAGGTGGGGAGGCTTCGCATGGCACGAGCAACAGCAGAGAGCCAGGTGCTCCGGGAGCTGATCCTGCTCCCGGCCGAGCCGGGACACCCGGAGTACGACCCGGAGGACGACGAGCTGCCGACCCGGTACCCGGCCGAAGCGCCGTGGCTGCCGGTGGTGATGACCGAGGACCATCCGAACTACCACGACCTGGACGACGACCCGGGCCTGCGCAAGACCTACCTGCACCAGACCAGCGACTCGGACAGCGGCACGACGAGCGACCCCACGACCTAACGCCAGCGACGTTTCGGCCCGCCACCCAGGACGACCTCGCACCGGGCGGCGCGGCCCCGAAGGTCACCGCCAACCTCGCCGCCTTGACGTTGCTGCGCGAGTTGCAGGCAGCCGACCGCTCCGCCACCGCCGACGAGCAGCAGGTGCTCGCCCGCTGGTCTGGCTGGGGTGCCGTTCCTGCCGTGTTCGACGAACGGAGCGAGCGGTTCGCCGACGCCCGCGGCGAGTTGAAGCAACTGCTGGACGAACGCGAGTGGCGCGCCGCGTCCAAGACAACCCTCAACGCCCACTACACCGACGCCGCGATCGCGCAGACGATGTGGGATGTCGTCACCGAGGCAGGATTCGGCGCCGACCGCGAACCGGTCCGCGTGCTCGAGCCCGGTTGCGGCGCGGGCACCATCATCGGCCTGGCCCCGGCCGCCGTCCGAGCGAAGGACAGCGCCCTGTTCGGTGTCGAACTGGACCCGACCACCGCGGCGATCGCCCAACATCTCTACCCGCGCGCCGACATCCGTCAGGAGTCCTTCGCCGACACCCGCATCCCGCGGGACTACCTCGACCTGGCCATCGGCAACGTGCCGTTCGGGAAAGTCGCCCTCCACGATCCCGTGCACAACGGCTGCTTTTTTCACCTGTCCCTACTGAGAGCTATCGACGTAGAGATCAACGACAGGACTGGCGATGACAGAGCACCGGAGTTCGCAGACCGACGCACGTTCAGCAACAACTGACTCGGTTAGGCAGGGGCGGATCGACACCAGTACCACTTACGTGCCAAGGATCGCATCAGGCGATATCCCGCCGGTGCTCGATGTACCCCAGGCGGCCCGCCTGCTCGGCATAGGGCGAACGCTCGCATATGAGCTGATCCGTACCAACCAGTGGCCGACCCCGGTAGTCCGCATGGGTCGGTTGATCAAGATTCCCTCGGGACCGATCATGGAATTGATGACGACAGGGTCCGCAGCGCATCGACAAGCCGGCTGACTTGCCAATTTGATAGCAGCGCTGATCTCGGCCCGGTCGCCAGCACTTGCTAGCCGTGGTCGCGCTTATGAAAGCCGACGTCCGTTGCGGCGGCCATCACAGCAGCGGCAGCGAATGCACCGCCCCGAGTCCGGGCCGGCGGCCAGCAGTGAGCCGTCGTCACCACTGACGCCCTGTTCGATGCCTGCGCCGCTTCCGAAGCAACCGCCGTGACCCACAGACTCGATAGCACGGCGCGCCTTAGCCCCCTCAAACCGTCGGACCCACCGCCAACGCAGTAACCGGGGCCAACGTTGGCGCGGCGACAATCGGGAGATCACCTGCCACAAGGCCGCCCGGCGGCTAGCTCTCAAGATGTCCCGCCCAGGTCCGGTTTCGGGGACGACTCCCTCGTCCCGGCGGACCACGTTGCCGCTCTTGTGGGCGGGTACCAAGCACCAGGAAGTGTGCCGGTTGAACGGGCATGCGAGGCCATGAAAAGTCACCTCAAAGCTGGGTGGTCGCGCCGTTCTGAGCCGCTTCGTGCCCACCGATGTCACCCTGTGTCAGTGACAAATGAGTGACAAGACGGCCTCGACGCCTACCGGAGCTAGCTACGAAGGCCCGGATTTACTGGGTTAGATGGGTGGAGCTGAGGAGATTCGAACTCCTGACCCCCTCGATGCGAACGAGGTGCGCTACCAGACTGCGCCACAGCCCCCAACCAGTCGCAAAGGTTACCAGCCCGTCCGGCGCGGCTTGCAGGCCGGCCGACCTCAGACCGCGCGTCGCATCGGACGCTCGTCGAACTCCTCTTCGACGTAAAGCCCGGTCAGGTCGATCGTGTCAGCCATCCCCCGCAGCTCGAGGTCCTCGTCATCGATCCGGACCAGGGTGTCGCTCCCGCTTTCATAGGCCGGCTCAGCTGTGGCGTCATAGCCATGGCTCAGCCGCAGGCCGGAACGCTGCATCCGGGACAGGCGCCGCTCGCGGTCACGCCGGGCCTGGTTGCGCAGGAATAGCAGGTAGCCAGCGAGGCCGGCCACGAACAGGACGCCGACCACCGTCGCCGGTGACGACCCGGTGAGCACCCCCCAGAGCAGTCCGAGCACCGTGCCCGCGCTCAGCAGGCTTAGCGAGCGCCGGCGCCTGGCCATCATCTGCCGGCGCGCTTCGGACAGGTCGGTCTTGGGAACGCGGTCTGGGTACATCACGGCCTCCATGGCGGGTACCGGGCGGCGCGCCGTGGTTGTCGCCGCTACACCACCCGGGACGAAAACTTGTGCGTGGCTGGCAACCGGCGCCGCACTCGGGGCGTCCAAGTCATCCTGAGCCACCGGACGTGCCAGCGCACCGAGCGAGTGCCGGGTCGACAGCGCGCGCATCGCCGAGCCGAACCGGGCCGCCGAGCGCTCGCCCGCCCGATCGTCGTTGCGCTTGACCAGCATCGGGATGACGACGATCAACCAGAGGACGGCGAGTACAACCACCGTCATCATTGGCGAAATCATCAGCATCTCCCGTCACACCTGTCACATCGTCCCCGCAACGCTAAGGGTCAGGTTGAGCGGTTTCCGTCAGGCGCGCCGAGTGTCAAGTTCAAGTACCGCTTGAGACTGTCCGCCCAGCGGTGGCGGCGCGGGAGCTGGATCAACCTGGCGGAACCGGCAAGGACTCCAACCGGGCGAGCACCGTGGCGCCCAATCGCTCCTCGGCAGTCACCGCGAAGGTCAGGTGATCGCGCCAGGCACCATCGATATCGAGGAACCGCTCGTGATAGCCCTCGCGGCGCAGCCCGAGCTTTTCCACCACCCGGATGCTGGCGTGGTTCTCCGGCCGGATATTGACCTCGACCCGGTGCAGCCGGACCTCGGTCAGGCAGTGATCGATCACCAGCGCCAGCGCGGTCGGCGTGATACCGCGACCCGCTACCGAGGAGTCGATCCAGTAGCCGACGCTGCACGAGCGCAATGCCCCCCGGATCACATTCGACACGCTCATCTGCCCGACCAGCTGATCGCCGTAGATCACCACGAACGGCAGCATCGAACCGACCCGCGCGGCCGACCGCATCCGGGACAGCGCCCGGCGGAACTCCTGCGGGGTGTTGCGCTGCCGCCAACTCAGCGCCGAAGTCGGTTCCCACTGCGCCAACCAGGCCGCGTTGGTGAGCCGGCTACGACTCCAGGCGCCGGCGTCGGAGCGCTTCGGCGGTCGCACGGTGACCGGCCCGGCGGTCAGCACCGCCGGCCAACCGGGATGAAGGTCGGTCATCGTCGTGCGGCTCGGCTCACCGCTGGGCGAGCATCAGCGGCTGCACGGTGACCCGCGATCCTGGCACCACCTCGGTCACGTCCTCCTCGATGATCACCAGGCAGTTCGAGGCGGCCAGCGCCGCGACCAGGTGCGAACCGCGACCGCCCACCAGCGACACCGAGTACCGGCCGTCCGGTTCGCGATGCAGCAATCCCCGGCGGAACTCGCGCCGGCCCTCCACGCTGTCGATCCGTTCGAGCGCGGTCGCCTGGATGTGCTGACGGTGCACGTTGCGCTTGCCCAGCAGCTTGCGGATCGCCGGCCGGACGAACACCTCGAAGGAGACCAACGCGGCAACCGGATTACCGGGTAGGCAGAAGATCGGCGTCCGGTCCCGGCCCAGCGTTCCGAAGCCCTGCGGCGAACCCGGCTGCATCGCGATCGTGCTGAACTCGACCGAACCGAGTTGGCTGAGCGCGTCCTTGACGATATCGAAGGCGCCCATGCTGACCCCGCCGGTGGTGATGATGACGTCAGAGCGAAGCAGCTGGGAATCGAGGGTGTCGAGCAGCTTGGCATGATCATCGGCAACGATGCCGACCCGGTAGGCATCGGCCCCGGCATCGCGTGCGGCAGCAGCCAACATGTAGGAATTGCAGTCAGAAACCTCACCGAAGCCGGTCTGCTTGCCGACATCGACGAGTTCCGAGCCAGTAGCGATGACCACTACCCGCGGCCGTGGCTGCACCACCACCCGGTCGTGACCCACCGCTGCCAGCAGAGCGATCTGCTGCGGGCCGAGCGTCGCCCCCGGCGACAGCGCGACCGCACCGGCAGCCAGATCCTCACCGGCCCGCCGGACACAGTCACCGGTCCGGGCCGAGCGCCGGATCGCGACCCGGGCAACCCCTCCGTCGGTGTCCTCAAGCGGGATCACCGCATCCGCGCCGGGCGGGATCGGTGCGCCGGTCATGATCCGCATGCACAGGCCGGGACCCATCCCGGACACCGAGCGGGATCCGGCCAGCACGTCACCGACCACCGGCAACACGATCGGGCGGTCCTGGCTGGCTTGCTTGAGATCGACCGCACGTACCGCATAGCCATCCATCGCCGCGCTGTCGAAGCCGGGCAACGGGGCATCAGCGATCACCTGCTCGGCCAGCAGCAGACCCTGGGCGTCCAACAGGGCGAGCTCGATCGGGTCGACCGAACCGATCGTGTCCAGCACCCTGCTCAACTGCTCGGCAACCGTGCGTTGCCGGCGCTTGGCTGAGAGCGGACCGCTGACCTCGGGAACCACCTCGGTCGGCAGATCGCTGTTCTCGCTCACAGGCGTGCGCTCCTCATCCAGTCCACTACGACGCTACTGCTGCGCCGGCGCCGGCAGTTCGCGGACGAACCCGGCAAGCCACTGGCTGAATTCCTGTCCCAGTTCGGGATGCTCGCATGCCAGCCGGACTACCGCACGCAGGTAGTCCTGCCGATCACCGGTGTCGTAGCGCCGACCGCTGAAGACCACGCCGTGTACCGGCACCCCCTCGTTGGCCAGCGTTCGCATCGCATCGGTCAACTCAAGTTCGCCGCGCTTGCCCAGTTCGGTACGGCGCAAGGCGTCGAAGATCTGCGGCGGCAGCACGTACCGGCCGATCACAGCCAGGTTCGACAGCGCCTCCTCAGGCTTCGGCTTCTCGATCAGGGTCTCGATCGCGATCACCTCGTCGATGACCTCGCCAGCCGGTTTTATGCTGCCGTACAAAGAGATCTGCGCACCGGCGACCTCGATCAGCCCGACCACGATACCGCCGGTTTCGGCCTGCACGTCCAGCATCCGGTCGAGCAGCACGTCCCGCTCGTCGATCAGATCGTCGCCGAGCAGCACCGCGAACGGCTCGCTGCCGACGAAGGCCTCGGCGTAGGACACCGCATCACCGAGGCCGCGCGGTGCCTGCTGCCGGACGAAATGCAGCCTGGCCAGCTTGCTCGATCGGCGCACCCGAGCCAGCCGATGGTCATCGCCCTTGGCCTGCAGGGCCGCCTCGACCTCCGGGGCCGCGTCGAAGTGGTCCTCGATGGCACCCTTGCCGCGGCCGGTCACCACGAGAATGTCCGGTAAACCCACCCGGGCGGCTTCGGCGACGATGTATTCCAGCGCGGGCACGTCCACTACCGGCAGCAATTCCTTCGGTATGGCCTTGGTGGCAGGCACGAATCGAGTGCCCAGCCCAGCAGCCGGAATGACGGCCTTTCGAGCGCGGGAGCCGGCCCGGTTCTCGCCGGCGTCAAGCCGACTCGACGCTGGGGGGCCCTCGGACGTGGGAGTGGTCATAACGCGAGACTAGCCAAGTGACTGACAAGGCTGACCTTCGCGCAACCATCGCGGCCGCACGCGTCTCGTTGACCGACGGCGAGCGCGAGCATGCTCGGGCCGCGATCCGGCAGCTCGTACTCACCCACTGTGCCGCCATCGGGCTAGCTGCCGGATCGGTGATCGCCGGTTACCAGCCTTTGCGCACCGAACCAGGTTCGCTGTCATTGCTGGCTGAACTGGATCGGGCGGGCTATCGGGTGATCGTGCCGGTAACCCTGGCCGACCGCGACCTGGACTGGACCTGGTGGCCGGCGCCGGAGGCTGAGGTTGGCGCGGCACCGGAGCTGCTCGGCCTGGCCGCGATCGGCGAGGCAAGCCTGATCCTGGTACCGGCCTTCGCGGTCGACCGGTTCGGCAACCGGCTCGGCCGCGGCGGCGGTTCCTACGATCGAGCGCTCGGCCGGGTCCAACCTGGGACGCCGGTGGCAGCGTTGCTCTATGACGGCGAGTTGGTCGAGCGGGTGCCCACCGAGGCCTGGGATCGGCCGGTTGGTCTTGCCGCGACCCCGTCCGGCTTGATAGAGCTCACCCCGAGTGGACGTCGGAACACCCGATGACGCACCATTGTTAGCAGTCGTGAGGGGCGAGTGCTAATTCGGCCCCGTTGGAACGCCCGCGAGATGAGGTCTGAGCGCCGATGCCCACCTACCAGTACGCCTGCACCAACGACGAGTGCGGACTGCGCTTCGAGCGCGTTCAAGCCTTCACCGACGAGGCCATCACCACGTGCCCGGATTGCACCGACCGGGTGCGCAAGGTCTATGGCTCGGTGGGCGTGGTGTTCAAGGGCTCCGGCTTCTACCGCAACGACAGCAGGCAGGCTGCTGGCAAGGGTGCCGAGTCCAGCAGTGGCGGTTCAACCGAATCCTCCGATAGCTCTGGTAGCAAGCCGGCCTCGACGGACAAGCCGAAGCCGGATAAGGCCAAGTCCGACTCGACCAGCACGTCCAGCACCCCGGCCAAGTCGAGTTCATCCGAGACTAAGTCGAGCGCCCCGGTAGCCAGCTGACTTCTTGCCAGCCTGTGGATAGTGGGCGAGTTATCCACAGATTTCGACTGCCCGGCCTCAAGTAGCCGGATCGGGGTAACGCTGGTCGGGTGCTTCGACTACCCGCCTACCTCAGCCAACTCGCAGCCTCGCTCGATGGCTGGCCGCGCCGGATCGCTGCCGCGGCCTGCCTGCTCGGTGCGGTCATCTCCGCATTCGGGTCCGGCGGCGCTCGCTCAGGCCCGCTGGTTCCGGTGCTGGTGGCCAGTCGGGCCCTGGCAGCTGGTACCTCGCTGACCAATGCCGACCTGACCGTGCTGCGCTGGCCAGCAGCGAACGTGCCGGCCACGGCGCCATCGTCGCTAGCCCAGGTCATCGGACGTCGGGTGGCTGCTGACCTGGCACGCGGCCAGCCGATCGCGCCGGGCAGCCTGCTGGAGCCAGCAGTCGAGGCAGCCCTGGCCACCGGCCGGATCACTACGACGGTGAGCCTCGCCGATCCGAACCAGGCAGCGATCCTGCGCCCTGGCGTGCACGTCGACCTGTACGCCGAGGCTGCCGACTCGGTACTGGTTCAGGGCAAAACGGTGTCCGGGAGTGCGTCGGTAGCGTTGAATGTGGTTGTTATTGCGATATTGCCGGCACCAACACAAATGGGTGCACAACCTGACTCCAGCCGTGGCCTGAGCCTGGTTATCGCGACCGACCGAAACACCGTCAGTCGCCTGGCGCAACACCTTTCGACGCCGTTTCTCGCTACCCTGGTGCCGCCGCCATGATCACATGACGGCGGGCGCAGGCAGGCCAAAACAGGCCGGTATCGAAGGGTCAAGCACAGATGATTAAGGGGTTCAAGGACTTCATCATGCGGGGCAACATCGTCGATCTAGCGATTGCGGTAGTCATCGGCACCGCATTTGCCAAGGTTGTCGATTCCTTCGTCTCAGCGATCGTGACGCCAATCCTGAACGCACTGCCCGGCGGCTCGGTCAATGGCTTCGGCTTCCACTTGCGCAACGGGGCGAAGTTCGTCGGTAAGGACGGCAAGAACACCACCTTTATCGACTTTTCCACGATCATCAACGCGCTGATCGTGTTCATGCTGACCGCGGCGGTCGTCTACTTCATCTTCGTGGTGCCGATGACCAGGCTTCAGGAGCGCCGCGCGAAGGGCCTGGAGCCGGAGCCTGAGGCCGTTCCCGAGGCCACCCTGCTGCTGCGCGAGATCCGCGACGCGCTCGGCGCCCGGCCGACCGACGGCACCGCTGCCTCCACTCCGCAGAACCCGACCGGCTGACCGCGGCTGGAGCACCCCCCGGCAGGTCGGTCGCTGGCAGGCCAGCCGAGCTCAGCCGTGGTGCGGCGGGCGCTCGGCCAGGTACCAGTCGTCGTCAAAGGCCGATGGGCGATCTCCCCAGCCGATATCGGCCTCATCGGAGGAGCGCCGGGGCAGCACCTCGTCCCGCGACTGGCCAGAGGCGTTGATGTCAGACGATGATGAAGGCACGGCGGCATCGTCGTCGGAAGGTTCACGGGGGTGCTCGGATTCTGCGGGTATCGCCACCGCTCTAGTGTGCCCGTTCTGCTAGGTGACCAACGAGGAGCAACGCAATGTTTGACAAGTTGAAGAAGCTGGCCGACCAGGCGAAGGACAAGGCCGCGCCGCTGGCCGGGCAGGCTGCCCAGAAGGCGGCCGAGTTCGCGGCCGAAGCTAAGGAGAAAGCCGGCCCGCTCGCCGAACAGGCCAAGGAGCGAGCCACCGAGCTTGCGGGTAAGGCAGCGCCGGCAGTGTCGCAGGGCATCGACAAGGCGGCCGATGGGATCGACAAGGCAACCGGAGGTCGCTTCTCCGGGCAGCTGGACAAGGTGCAGGACGTGGTGCACGACACCGCCAACAAGGTTGCCGACAAGCGCGCTCCGGAGCAGGCCGCTGACACCGTGACGGCTGCCGCCGACACCGTCGCGGACAAGACAAGCGAGGCAGCCGACACCGTCGCGGACAAGACAAGCGAGGTAGCCGACACCGTCGCGGACAAGGCGAGCGAGGCAGCCGACACCGTCGCGGACAAGGCGGCTGAGGCGACGGACGCGGCCTCCGACAAGTCCTGATGGCAGGCCTGGTCACCGTCCGGTATTGGGCT
>JBDSAN010000289.1:0-17909 GCA_039922115.1 Jatrophihabitantaceae bacterium | reverse complement strand
GGCAATCCGTGCCAGCACCGCGTCGATGCTGTCGATACCGACGCTCATCCGGCCGCCCTCCGCTCGGCGTTGTGCCGGCTGATCGATACCTCGTCCTGCTCGCGCTGGGCCGCACTGGTCGCAGTGCTGAGCCGGTCCTGCTCGTCCCGCTCGGACAGCTTCTCCACCGAGCGGCGCGCGCGGGCCGCTTCGGTCAACTCCCCCACGCCGGTGGCCAGCCGAGCCTCGGCGAACATCAACCGGTTGGCGGCCGCGGCCACGGTTGCCGCTGCGGCCTGCTGGCGGGCGACTTCTGCCTGAAATTCCAACGCGGTTCGGCTCGAGGCGGTAACCATGTTGGCCAACCGGGCCGTGTGCTCACCGAGCTGGCTGAGCGCCAGGCCGGCATCGCGGCGGGCCAGCGCGACCCGCTGCGCGACCAGATCCTCCTGCGCCTGCCGGGCCCGTAGCACGGTCGGCACCCACTTGCGCGCGCTCATCGGTTAACTCCGGCACCGTCGCTGGCCAGCACGGCCCGCAGCGCCTGCCAGGTATCGGGGGCATTGCTCTGATCGGTCATGTCCTGTTGCAAGAACGCCTCGATCGCCGGCCACAGCACCAGCGCCCGGTCCGCGCGCGGGTTCGTCCCGGCCACGTAAGCGCCGATCTCGACCAGTTCCTTGACCTCGCGCCGGGCCGCCAGCAGCTGCCGGGTCTGCCGGGCCAGTTGCTGCTGCTCGGCGGTGGTCACCGAGTTCACCACCCGGGATACCGATTCCAGCACGTCGATCGAGGGAAAGTGGCCCGACGTGGCCAGCCGCCGGTCGAGCACGATGTGCCCGTCCAGGATCGAGCGAGCGGTGTCGGCGACCGGCTCGTTGTGGTCCTCACCCTCGACCAGCACCGTGTACAGACCGGTGATCGAACCGTTCTCACCACCACCGGCACGTTCCAGGATTCGGGGCATCAGCGCGAACACCGACGGCGGATACCCGCGCGAGGCAGGCGGTTCGCCGGCGGACAGGCCGATCTCGCGCTGCGCGGTGGCCAGCCGGGTGATGCTATCCATCAACAGCAGCACGTCCTGGCCCTGATCGCGAAACCACTCGGCGATCCGGGTCGCGGTGAACGCCGCGCGCAACCGGACCATCGGCGGCTGGTCAGAGGTGGCGATCACCACGACCGCGTCGCGCAGGCCGTCCTCACCGAGGTCGTTCTCCAGGAACTCGCGCACCTCCCGGCCACGCTCACCGATCAGTGCCACGACAGTGATCTGGGCGGACGTGCCGCGGGTGATCATCGACAGCAGGCTGGACTTTCCGACGCCGGAACCGGCGAAGATGCCGACCCGCTGGCCACGACCGACCGTGATCAACGAATCGATCGCGCGAACGCCGAGAGTCAGCGGCTGGTCGACCCGCTGGCGCGACATCGCGGCCGGCGGTGCCATCTCCACCGAGACGTGATCCAGCGCGCCGGTCAGCGGCCGCCCGTCGAGCGGCTGGCCCAGCCCGTCCAGTACCCGGCCACGCAGTTGCGGTCCGACGCCGACCCGCAATGGACCACCGGTCGAGGTGACCCGGTCGCCGTTGCCGATGCCGGCCATCGGGCCCAGCGGCAGGCAGGTGCAGTCGTGGTCATCGACCGCGACGACCTCGGCCAGCACCGGGTCCGGGCCGTCCCCGATCGCGAGCAGGTCGCCGATCCGGCCGGTGATGCCCGATACCGTGACCGACAGCCCGACGGCGCGCGAGACGTAGCCGTAGCTGCGCGGCGAGCTCAGCTCGATCATCTCGGCAAGCCGGTGTTGGGCGCGCTCAAGTACCAGGGCGGTGTTGCTCATCTGATCGGCTGCTCATCGGCGACGAACTCGCGAAGCCGACCGATCGCATCGGTGAGCCGGGCATCGATCGTGGTTGCCGCCGAGCGGGCCAGCGCATCACCGACCGTCAACGCCGGATCGCACTGGACGCTGACCCGACCGGCAGCGGCCGCGCCGATGATCCCGGCCAGACCAGCTTCGGCTTTGTCGGTAACGGTTTCGTAGTCCTGCGGGCTGAGCCACACGGTGACCGGCTCGTTGTCCGGGGCCAGTCGCAGCACCCGGTGCAGCGCGGCAGTGGCCGAGGTCAGCGGATCGCGCAATTCCTGCCCGAGCAGCACGGTGGCCAGCTCCACTGCAGCGGCCAGGATCCGATCGGAGATCTCGTCGGTGAGCTGCACGACGGTCCGTTCCAGCTTTCCGGCCGCGGCCTGCACCGATTGCACCGCACTGTCGAGCCGTTGCACCCGGACCTGTTCGAAGCGGGCCTGGTCGGCCCGGGCGGCGGCGAGCACGCTCGCATGCAACTCTGCAGCTTCGCGCTGGCCCTGCGTCCAGCCCTGCGCGTAACCGACCGCGCGGGCATCGGTGCGGGCCTGGTCGATGAGCTCGGCCGGCACGCCGGCGCCGCCGCTGACCACGAAGGCTCCGATGGACAGCGTTTGGGCAACTGAGGTGTCAGGCAACGAACTCGTCCTCTTCGCCGCGGCGCACGATGATCTGACCGGACTCCTCCAGCTCGCGGATCACCCGGACCACCTCGGTCTGGGCTTCCTCGACGGCTTGCACCCGAACCGGGCCGAGCAGCTCGATCTCCTCGGCCAGCGTGATCGCGGCGCGCTCGGACATGTTGTTCATGATCTTGGCGTGCACCGGCTGCGCGACGCCCTTGAGCGCGATCGCGAGGTTGGCGATCTCGACCTGGCGCAGCACCAGCTGCACCGCGCGGTCTTCCAGATTTACCAGATCCTCGAACATGAACATCCGGCTGCGGACCTCCTCGGCCAGCTCCGGGTCGCGCTCCTCCAAGCCCTCCATGATCATCTTCTCGGTGCCGCGATCGGCCCGGTTGATGATCTGGACCAGCGGGGCCACCCCGCCGACCGCGGACAGGTCCGAGGCCACCAGCAGCGTCGCCATCCGGCGCTCCAGGTTCGCCTCGATCTGGCGGATGATGTCCGGCGAGGTGCGGTCCATAGTGGCGATCCGGTGCGCGACGTCGGCCTGCTGCTCGCCGATCAGGCCGGCCAGCACTCGGGATGCCAGCGGTGCCGGCACGTGCGCCAGCACCAGCGCGATCGTCTGCGGGTGCTCGTCGGAGATGAAGTTCAGCAGCTGGCGGGCATCGGCGTTGTGCAGGAACTTGAACGGGACGTCGAACATGCTGGTGGACAGCCGGTCCATCAGCTCGTTGGCGCGGCCCTCCCCCAGCGTCGACATCAGCAGCGCCCGGGTCTGCTCCAGGCCACCGCGCACCACCGAGTCACCGGATGACTGCAGGATGCCGAATTCCTTGAGAACCGCAGCCGAAACCTCGGGGGGGACGTCGCCGGCCCGGGCGATCTCGGTGGCGATCTCCTCCAGTTCCTGCTCGCTCAGCTGGCTTAGCACCCGCGCGGCGGCATCGCGGTCCAGTTGCAGTACCAGCACGGCGGCCTTGCGCCGTCCGGTCATGCCACGGGTGACGTCGGTAGCCAAGCCAGCCATCGGCGCCGCGTTGGCGAGCGGGGTACCGATCGAGGACACAGTTGCCAGGGTCTCAGCCATCAGCTTCAGCTCTCCTTGGTGTTCAGCCAGGTACGCAACAACCGCGCAACCTCTTCGGGTTTGGCATCGGCCATCTCAGCCAGATCACGTTGCCGGGCAAGGTTGATCTGGGCCTCGCGGGTCTGTGGCGGCACGATGTCCTGCGGTGCTGGCGGCAGCGAACCCGGCGCCTCGTTCAGGGTGGACAGGAACGCGTCCAGGTCGTCGTGGTCTTCCTCGGGACGGCGACGCCGCTTGTTGGCGATCAGCGTGATCACGATGACCACGATCACCAGCAGCACCACCGCTCCGGTCTTGACCATCGACATCAGCGCGGCATTGCTCTTGGCCGCGGCAGCAGCCTTGGCGGCAGCGGCGGCTTGCGCGGCGGCGGCCTTGGCGGCGGTCTGATCGAAGGCGGCGGTGGTGACCGCGATGGTGTCACCGCGCTTGGGGTTGAGCCCGACCGCGGCAGAAACCCATTGCTGAACCTGGGCCTGGCTGACCGCCGGGCCATTCTTGTCCAGCAGTACCGCCACGCTCAGCGTCCGGACGCTGCCCGGTGCGGCATCGATCGTCTTGGTGATGTTGCCGACCGCGTTGTCCTGGGTGTTGGTGGTCTTGAGGTAACCGCCGGTACCGCCATTGGCGGCTGCCGCGGACGGGCTCGGGTTGGTCGCGCCGAGCACGCCGGCCTTGGCCGTTGAGCCGGCACCGTAGGTTTCCCGGGTACTGGCCTGCGACAGCGGCGGTACCCCGCTGGCGATCACCGGCAGGTTGGACACGGTGTGGTTCTTGTCGTAGTCGAGGTCGGCGGTCACCTTGACCACCGAATGACCCAGTCCAACCAGCTGATCCAGCGCCTGCTGCACCGAATCGCTGACCTGCTGGTCATAGCTTGCGATCGCCGCGGTTCGGGTATCGGCGGTGGTACCGGCATTCATCGTGCCGGCTGCCGAGAGCACCTTGCCGGTCGAGTCGGACACGCTCACCTGATCCGGGGTGAGGTTGGGGACGCTGGAGGACACCAGGTTCACCACTGATTGCACCTGATCCGAGGTCAGGGTGGTGCCGGGCGCGGTGGTCAGCAGCACCGAGCCGGTGGTCTTCTGGGTGCCGTCGGTGAATACCGTGTTCTGCGGGATCGCCAGGTGCACCTGGGCATTGAGCACGCCGTTGATCGACATGATCGTCTTGCTGAGCTCGCCTTCCAGCGCCCGCTGGTAGTCCACGTGCTGCTTGAAGTCCGAGGTGGTGATGCCTTCCTTGTCCAGCAGGCTGTAACTGGACGTGGTCGAGGACGGCAAGCCGGCCGAGCTCATCGCCAGCCGGGTGGTGTAGACGTCCTTCTGCGGCACCAGGATCTCGGTGCCATTGGCAGCCAGCTGGTACGGGGTCTTGGCGGTGTTCAGCTTGTCGATGATGCCACTGGCATCGGTCGGCGATAGGTTGGTGAACAGCGGCGCGTAGCTGGGCTTGGATGCCCAACTGGAGAAAAGGTATCCGCCGATAATCAGGGCGAGTCCGGCCGCGATGGTGACTGCCTTCTGGCCCGGCGTGAAGGCCAGGAAGCCACGCCAGAACCGCTGCATGGTGGCGAGAATCTTCTGCTGCATGTGCTAGGCCTGCATTCCCATGATCTGGTTGAACGCGTCGATTCCCTTAGTACGCAAGCTGGTTGCCAGTTCGGTGACCAGCGAGGCCTGGGTGGCCGCGATCGAATACTGGTGGATGTCGGTCAGGTCACCGGTCGCTGCCTGCACGGCCAGGCCATCTGCCTTGCTCTGGGCCGACTGCACCGCATCAATGCCCTTGGCGAGCATGTCGGCGAACCCCGAACCGGTAGATCCCGTTGTTGCACCAGGTGAAACCGGACCGGTCGGGGTGCTGGTCCCGACGGTGGGCATGGTGGCACTCAGCGCGCCGATGGCTGGCACGGTCATATCAACGGCTCTTTCCGATAGCGATGGCGTCCTGGTAGGTCTGCTTGGCCCGGTCGATCACGTTGGCGTTGGCCTGAAAGGCACGCTCGGCCATGATCAGGTTGCCCATCTGCTCGCCCATGTCGATGTCGGGCATCCGGACGTAGCCCTTGGCGTCGGCCAGCGGGCTGTTCGGGTCATAGGTCAGCCGGCCGACGGCGCTGCTCTTGGGCAGCCCGGTCACGCTGACCCCGCCGCCGGTTCCGCTGCCATCGGTGGGAATCTCCTGGGCCTGCACGTAGGAAGCCTGGAAGGCCGCACCGGAGGTCGGCTTGACGGTGTTGACATTGGCGATGTTGTTGGCGAGCACATCGATCCAGGTGCGGAAGGTGCTCAGCCCGGTGCCGGAGGTGTTGATCGCGGAGAAGATCGACATGGGTTCAGCCCTTCAGGACGGTGTCGATGAGGTTGAACTTGGCCGACATCGCACCGGACAGCAGCGAATACTGCAATGAGGTCTTCTCATCGGTGACGGTTTCGGTGTCCAGGTTGACGTTGTTGCCGTTAACCCCGGCAGGGTCGCTGGTGGGCGTGACCGCGAACTGGGCCTGGGCCGGATCGCCAGCGGCGACCGCATCGCGCAGGCTGGATTCGAAGGACACCTGGCTGGCCGAGAAGTTCGGCGTTTCGATGTTGGCCAGGTTGTTGGCGCTGATCCGCTGCCGCTCGGCAAGCGCGGACAGCGCGGTATTCAGCGTGATGGACGTGACGTCGTCAAGCACGGTACGAAACTCCCGTCGGCGGGGCTTCGCCAATCCTTGGCGGGCTGATGAGCAGTCCGTGCTCAACAATCCCCATCGGCCAAGATCACGCAGAGTTAAGTCTGAGTCAAAATATGTTGCCGAACGTCAAGAAAAGACCCGGATATGTCCCTGCAAAGGCCCCTAGAGGTGCCTAATCAGGCACGCAGGTCCATCAGCAGCGGAGCGGGGTCCGGACGGACCGTGCTGCGCGGACGGCACGCCGGCGGTGCCTGCTGCAGCTGCAAGCCGATCTCGATCTGCAGTTGCAATTGCTGGGCAAGCAAGGCCTGGGCTCGGGTTACCAGCTCGACCGGAATCGGCGGGAGCTCCGGCGGGTGCCACGGGGTGACCGGTGACAGCAGCTCGCCCCGGCGCAATCCCTCGGCAAGCAAAGCGGTTTCGGTTTCGAGCTCGTCCAGCACCTGCGACCAGGTGGGAGCGGTCGGAGTGTCGGTACAGAGCACGCTGGTGCCGCGCTGCTGGAATGGCGCCGGCTCGCTAGCCAACGCGGGCTGCCGCGGGTATGGCAGGTTCCGAACCGCCGGCGGCCAACAACTCCTCGGCCTGCTGCCAGCTGCTGCGCAGGTCGGCCACGATCCGGGTGATGCCGGCCAACCGGCCCGGTCGGCTTTCGAGTACCTCGGCGATCAGTTCCCGCAGCAGGTAGCTGTAGAGCGAGGCAAGATCGGCCGCGCCGGACCAGCTGCCCTGGTCCAGGCTGCCGAGCAATTCCGCGACGATCTGCTGGGCGTGGTACAGGTGCTCGCGCGCGGCGGGGTCGCTGCAGTCCTGCGCGGCCTGGCCGCGCTGGATGTCGAGCCAGAGCCGGTCGTAGAGCAGCACGATCCGCTTGGCCGGCGTCGCGGTGGCGACCGCATCTGCCAGATACCGTGCGCGGGCTGCATCGGCCGCCATTCAGATCAGCTCCTCGCTGCTCACGCCGGTTAGTTCGACTTGGAGTTGGAATTGGAATTGGTGAGCGCGTTCAGCGCGCCGGTCAGGTAGGTCGAGGTCGAGGACAGCTTCTGCAGCGCGACCTCCATCGCCGTGTACTTCTGCTGTAAGGCCGTCTGCTGGCTGGCCAGCCGGGTGTCCCAGGTCGAGATCTGCTTGTTCAGGCCGGCAACTTCCGACGTCCCGGAGCTGATCATCGGCGCCAGCGTGCTGGTGGAGAAGTTGCTTGCCAGGCTCGACATCGCGGTGGCGAGCGTGCCGGAGGCAGCGGCCTTGGTCGTCACCGGGTTCGCGGTGTAGGCCGCGGCGAAGGCCGCCGCGTCGAACTTCAGGCCGCCGGTCGAGGTCAGCTGGACGCCGATCGCGGAGTAGCTGGACGAGGTCGCGTCCCCATGGCTGACGGTGCTGAGCACCTTCTGCACCAGCGAGTTAAACTGGTAGCTACCTTCTAGCGCGCCACCCTTGCCGGTGTCGTTGCCGATCTCGGTGAGCACCGCATTGGCCGAATCGACCAGCGCCTTGATCTTGTCACTGATCGCGCTCGGGTCGCTGGCCACCGCCACCGACACCCCGGTGGCCAGCGCCGAAACGCTGAACGTGACACCGGGAATGACGTTGTTGAAGGTGTTGCTGCTACTCGAGACGGTGTAGCCGCCCGAGCCCGGAGTGCCCACTGTTACCTGGGCATTCTGTGCTGCGACCAGGGTCTGCGGACTGCCGTCCAGGCCGGCCACGCTGAACGCGCCGGCCGATCCGGTGGTGGCGGAGGTGAACTGCAGTACCGGTCCGCTGTCGGTGTTAACCACCGCGGCGTTGACGCCGACGCCGGCGCTGTTCACCGCGGCGGCAACCCCGGCGGCGCTGCCGTCGGTCAGGTTGACGTGGTGGGCGGTGCCGGTGCTGTCCACGATGTCGATGCCATTGGCCGGTGTCGACACGGCCGCTCCGGTCACCGCGACCGTGCTGATCTGGGCGGTGGCGAGCTGGGTGACGTTGAAGGTGGTGGACGAGCCGGCGGTGGCGCTGGAGTTCGTCGAGGCAACCACCGAGGTGCTGCTCGAACTGGCCTTGGTTGCCGACCAAGTGCCAGCCTGGGTCACCGCGTCAGCAGCAGCTTGCAGCGCGCTCAACTTGGTATTGATGGCCTGGTAGGTCGAGATGACGTTCTGCTCGGCGGATAGCTGATTCTTCAAGGCCGTCTGCGGTTGCGCGGCGACAGTCATCAACTGCGAGATCAGGGATGCGGTATCGATGCCGGACGACAACCCGCTGATCGAGAACGTGCCTGTCACCTTGGACTCCTTCGCTGGGCCCTTCACCGGAAACCCGGCCGCGGCCTGGATGTCTGCAATCCAGCCCACGGCCGGGCAGTCCCGGCACTGTCCCCGGCAGACCTGCTGCCGGTTGGTGCTTGTCTGGCTAACCGATCCCACGGTTGGTGGAATCGGGTGGAGCGGTGCTACTGACTAGTCGATCGGGCCGGGGGGCCCGGGCGACTACTGCAGCAGCTTCAGGATCGCCTGCGGGGCCGAGTTGGCCTGCGACAGCACCGAGGTGGCTGCCGAGGTCAGGATCTGGGCCTGGCTCATCGCGGTGACCTCCGTCGCCAGGTCGGCGTCGGTGATGTTGGAGCGAGAAGCGGTCACGTTCTGGATCGTGGTCTGCAGGTTGGAAACGGTGTAGCCGAGCTGGTTCTGGGTAGCACCGATCTGGGACCGGGAGGCCGAAACCGTGGCGATGGCCGCATCGATGGTGTCGATGGCGGTCTGCGCACCGGCGGTGGTGGCCAGGCTGACGCCGTTGACGCCCAGGGTGGTGGAGTCCGAGGAGGTCAGCGTGAGGCCGATCTGCTCGTTGGCGCTGTTGTTCGCACCGACCTGGAAGGTGCCCGCGTAGGTACCGTCGAGCAGCTTGGTACCACCGAAGGCGGTCGTCTTGGAGATGTTGTCGAGCTGGGTGTTCAGGCTGGTGACTTCGGCCTGGGCCGCGGTCTGAGCAGCCGCATCCTGCGAACCACCGTTGGAAGCCTGGACAGCCAGGTCCCGCTCGCGCTGCAGGATCTGCTGCACCGTACCCAGCGCGCCATCAGCGATCTGAGCGACGTTGGTGCCGTCGTTGGCGTTGCGGACAGCCTGGGTCAGGCCGTTGATCAGCGAGGTCAGGCCCTGGCTGATCGACAGGCCGGCCGCGTCGTCGGCCGCCTTGTTGATCCGCAGACCGGACGACAGCTTCTCGAACGCGTCCTGCAGGTGCATCTGGTTGGTCGACAGGTTGTTGTAGGCGTTGAGCGCCCCAACGTTGGTGTTAATGCGAAGACTCATTTGGTTTCCTCCTGAAACGAGAGTCTGGATACGACCCGACTGGCGGGCCGGCCGTTCCATCCGTGGAGCGGCTCGTATGTGTTATCGGCGGTTCGGCTGGCAACCTGAGCGATTTTCGTATGGACGAACTGTCTGGTTTTGCCGCAGTGTTTGCCGCAGCCTGCCGAGCGGTGCACTGATACCTATTACATACAGCAGCACCGGCTATCCGCACCGCTGGTTCGGTGCCGATAGCCGGTGCTGGGAGAGGCACCGACCGCTGGTTACGCGATCGAACTATGGCCTGGCCGCACCGCCCGTGCAGGCACCGGCACCTCTGCGAACGAGTTGGACATCTGCAACCGGGTGCTCAGGTTGCCCCGAGCCGCCACGGCCGCTGCGTAGCTGGCGATCTTGGCGCCGGAGCGTCCGGTCGGCTCGGCAACGCTGGCCATCGTGGGCTCAGAAACCGCCAGGCCGTGCCGCAGCAGCTTGAGCGCCTCGGCCCGCAGCTGCGAGATCCGCGATTCGGTCACCCCGAGCTCGGCGGCGATATCAGCCATCTGGCGCTGGTCGAAGAAGTAGGACTGGACGACGTAGCGCAGCCGCTCGGGCAGTTCGGCGATCGCATCGTGCAGGTAACCGAGTTGCTCGCGGTCGATGATCAGCTGCTCCGGACCGCGCTGGGCGTCGGGCACCATGGCCGCGCCGGTCTCTGGCGCGAAGCCCTGCAGGCTGAGCACGCTGGCCCTATGCACATCTGCATCGATACTGCCAAGCTCCGACACGCTTACACCTAGCGTCTCGGCCACCTCGTGTGCTCTCGGTGATCGACCCAGAGTGACCGACAGCTGGTTACGGGCCGCATCGACCTCGCGAGCCCGACCGCGAACCGAGCGAGATGCCCAGTCCATGGAACGCAATTCGTCGACCAGCGCGCCCCGAATTCGGATGGCTGCGAACCGTGCGAACGGGACACCGCGCGACTCGTCGTAGCCCTGCGCGCTGAGCACCAGAGCGGCCATCCCGGCCGAGGTGAGGTCGTCGCGACCGATGTGAGCCGGCAGCCGAGTCATCGTCTCGCGGACGATGTGGCCAACGAGGGCCAGGTTTTCTCGGACCAACGTCTCTACTACTGCGGCCGGGACAGCACCGGCGCCAGAGGTCTTGCGGCCGGGAGCGGCGAGGGTCGCCGCGTCCTGCGAGGCGGTGGCCGTCGAAGTCATCGTCATCGTTACTCATCTCTGGGCGGTGCGTACGATCGGAGGAAAATTCGCTCGGGTGTTAGCCCTGCCCCCGCTGAACTAACACGGGCTTAATGTATTGCCTGTGTGAAGAGATGCATACCCAGAGTGATGTGATCTGCGTCACATACGGTGTGTCGCGCACAGGCGGAGTAGCGGAGGCCTCGCGATTGGTCCGTTCCGTCCCCGGGTGGCATAGGCAGCTGATTCAAGTCATCGGTAGTACTGCCGATGGAAACCTTGAACCCGAGGGGAGCGTGAGGTAGTCACCTATGAACACGACTACGGAAAGTAAATCCATGGGGTTCGCCGAAGTCTCGACGATGTTGTGGCGCGAGCGCGATGCGCTGCAACTACTGCTATTCAAGCTCGTCGAGGAGCAACTGATCGTCTCTGCGGGCCGTACCCGCTGGTTGGCTCAGGCCAACGAGGAGATCGAGTTCGCTCTGGAGCAGTTGCGCGGTACTGAAGTGCTGCGCGCGGCTGAGACCGACGCGATCTCCGAGGAACTGGGACTGCCCGCCGCGGCGACCCTCGCCCAGCTGGAAGCCGCCGCCCCTGAACCGTGGGCCACGCTCTACAGCGAGCACCGGCGAGCGCTGATCCAGCTGGTGGCCGAGGTCGGCCAGGTCACCAACGAGAACCGTAGCCTGCTCACCGCCGGCGCGCGGGCGATCCGGGAAACCCTGCTGTCGGTGTCTGAAACGGTGCAGACCTATGACGCCAAGGGCAGCGCCGCACCGTTCATCACCGGCCCGGTACTGATGGACGAGCAAGCATGAGCAGTTCGTTTTCTGGCCTGACCAACGCGATGAACGCGCTGAACGCGGCGCGTTACGGCCTGGACATCACCGGTCAGAACATCTCCAACGCCAACACCGCAGGCTACGTCCGGCAACGGGCCGATCTCGCTGAGACCGGCCCGGTACCCGGGGTGGCCGCGATGTATGCCACCCAGCACGCCAACGGCGGGGTGACGGTCGGCGGCACGTCCCGGCTCAACGACCCGGTAATCGACGCCCGGGCCCGCGGTGAGCACAGCCAGAACGGCTCGATGCAGTCCACCGCCTCGACCCTGTCCTCGGTAGAAAGCCTGTTCAACGAGCCGAGCGACACCGGCCTGGCCGAGCAGCTGAACACCTTCTGGAAGTCCTGGGCCTCGGTGGCCAACAACCCCGGCGACACCGCCGCGCGCAACGTGGTGTTGCAGAACGCGGCCTCGCTGACCGGCACCCTCAACCAGTCCAGTGCGGCGCTGAACCGGCTCACCCAGTCGGTGAACCAGCAGGTCACCGACGTCACCGGCCAGGTCAACACCGCCCTCGGTTCGCTGGCCCAGCTCAACGGCGCCCTCGCGGTGGCCAGCGCCACCGGCGCTGACGCCAACTCGCTGGCCGACCAGCGCGACAGCCTGATGATGACGCTGGCCAACCTGACCGGCGCGCAGTCCAGCATCCAGCCCGATGGCACCGCCACGGTCACCATCGGTGGCCAGGTCGCGCTGACCGGCAGCACCGCCTCGACGCTCAGCATCGGCGCCGGCAACACCCTGGTGGTCGGCGGCACCCCGGCCGGCGCCGGTGGCGGCACCCTGCAGGGGCTGCTGACCGGCCTCAACACCACGCTGCCCAACTACGCCGCGCAGCTCGACTCCGTTGCGGCTGCCCTTGCCAGCACGACCAATACCGCGCTGGCCGGTGGCTATGACCTGTCCGGCAACCCGGGTGCGCCGCTATTTTCCGGCAGCTCGGCCTCGACCATCTCGGTGGCTATCACCGACCCGAAGCTGCTGGCCGCCTCTGGCACTCCCGGTGGCAATCTCGGCGGCTCGGTCGCGCTCAGCCTGGCTGGTATGGGCAGCGCCGCCGGCGGCCCGGACGTCAGCTACCGCACGATGATCGGCACCCTGGCCACCGACGTGCAGCGGGCCACCCAGCAGGCGAGCGTGCAGCAGTCGGTCACCAGCAGCGTGGACAGCCTGGCGCAGTCGTCCTCGGGCGTGAGCATCGACGAGGAGACCACCAACCTGCTCACCTACCAGCGCGCGTACCAGGCATCCTCGCGGGTGCTGACGACCGTGGACGAAACCCTGGACACCCTGATCAGCCACACCGGACGGGCAGGCCTGTAGCAATGATGATGCGGGTAACCGAAGGATCGACCAATCAGGCCAGCCTGATTGGCCTTCAGCAGAGCGCCTCGCGACTGGCCGCCCTGCAGGCACAGCTGTCGTCCGGGCGCCAGATCACCAAGCCGTCGGATTCGCCTACCGGAACGGTGAATGCCATGCAATTGCGCTCGCAGCTGTCGCAGGCCACCCAGTACCAGGCCAATGCCACCGACGCGCTCGGCTGGCTGACCACCGTCGACACCACCTACTCCAGCATCAACGCCCAGCTGGAGAACGTCCGGTCGCTGGTGGTTCAGGGCATGAACACCGGCACCAACAACCCGGCCTCCAACGAGACCCTGGCCGAGCAGGTCGACCACGCGCGCGCTTCGCTGCTGTCGCTGTCCAACGCCAGCTACCTCGGCCGGCCGGTCTTCGGCGGCACTACCGCCGGCAGTAACGCCTTCGACGCGACCGGCGCCTATGTCGGTGACACCGGCACGGTGACCCGGACGGTCGGCCCGAACACCTCGGTCGACCTCAACACCCCGGGAACCACCGCGTTTGGCCCGAACGGCAACAACCTGTTCGACCTGCTGAGCGACATCTCGAACAAGCTTCGCACCAACCCGTCGGCCCTCGGTTCGGACCTGACTTCGCTGGATGCCCGGCAGGTGGCCATCACCAGCGACCAGGCCCTGGCCGGCACGAAATATCAAGGGATCCAGACCGTGCAGAACTCCGGCACCGCCAACACGGTGCAACTGAAGTCCCAGCTTTCCGATCTGCAGGACATCGACCTGGCCGATATGGCAGTCGCGGTCACCACCGCCAACACCGCCTACCAGGCCGCACTAGCCACCACAGCGAAGATCAGCCAGGTCTCGCTACTGGACTTCTTGAGGTGAGCATGACGAGCACCATGAGCAGCGAACGGCCGACCGTACTGCCGGACCAGATCGCCTTCACCGCCCCGATCCCAGGCTTCGCCGACGAGCGCGAGTTCTCGATCACGGCACTGGACGCACACGGCGTGCTCTACGTGCTGAGGTCGAGGCGCACGCCCGGCCTGCGGTTCGTGGTCGCCGCGCCGGGACGCTTCTTTCCGGACTACCGGCCGGCGCTATTGCCGGCCGATGTGGCCGCGCTCGGCGTGACCGACGGCGACGAGGTTCTGGTACTGGTGGTGGTTACCGTGACCAACGGGATTGCCGATGCCACCGCCAACCTGCTGGCCCCGATCGTGATCGCGGCCGGCCGCGGGACTGCCGTACAACTGGTGCTGGCCGACGCCGATCTGCCCCTGCGCGCACCATTGCTTGGCGCGGCAGGCTAGCGTGAGGGTGGCCGGACCGGCCCACTCTTGCCTGCTGGAGCGCTGCTGTGCTGATCTTGACCCGTCGCGTGGGCGAAAGCATTGTCGTCGGCGATGACATCGTTCTCACGGTTTTCGAGGTACGCGGCGATGCCGTCCGGATCGGGATCGAAGCGCCTCGGTCGGTACGGGTCAACCGCAAGGAGGTCTACGAGGAGATCCAGCGCTCCAACGAGCAGGCCGTATCCAGCTCCGACGACGCGCTGGACGCCCTGCGTGGCGCACTCGATTCTGACGCCCTCGACTCCGGCGTGCTCGAGTCAGGCGCCGTTGACAGCGAACGAGATTGACCTAACCCCAAACCCCCTACCAGCAGACCGTGTGGTTGCCATGGCCATCAGTAGCTACCCCAGTCCTTCGGGTCGCCGCCGGCGCCCCAGCCGCTGCCGCCGCCTTGTGAGCGTGCCGCGATGACCCGGATGCCCGAAGCCGGAACCAGCATCGAACTGCGCGACCAGCACGGCAGCGCGCACCGCAGCGAGGTGCTGCAATGCCACCGCGAGCATCCGGGAACACTGGTGCTCAGCCCTCCCCCGGACCGGCCGGCCGAGCGCCCGTTCGATCCGGGCACCCGGCTGCTGGTCAGCTGGCCTGAAGCCAACTCCTACTGGGTGCTGCCGGTGCTGCTGGTCGAGCTGCGCGCCGCCGAGGGCAGTACCCTGCTGGTCGCCGAGGTGGACGACGACGCCTGGCGCGAGGAGCGTCGGGAGTTCGTCCGGTCGAGCCTGGACGCCAGCGTGCTGCTCGATTTCGAGGTGTGTGACTCCGAGGGCGAGCCAGGCCCGGTGGGCGTCACAGCCGAGCTGATCGACCTGAGCGAGGTCGCCCTGCGCTGCATCGTGTCGCAGCAGCATCGGGACTGGTTCCAGCCGCACGTACCGGTGGCCGTGCGGATCGAGCTGGCCGGTGACCTGTTCCGGATCAGCAGCTCGGTGTTGCTGGCCAAGCCGGCGGCCCGGCTGGACCTTGGCCTGGAGGTCGTGGTGCTGTTCGACCGTCCAGTCGAGCGGGTCGAGGACCTGCGCGCACACCTGGTGGCCCGAGCCGAGGCCCAGTCACAAGCAGCCGGCCTGGCGCCGGCGACCGAACCTGCCGCGCCGTCGGCCGCGATCGAGCCTGCGGCGAGCTAGCGCGAGCGGTCAGCGCCGCCGGCTGCGGCGCAGGTTGCGAACGACCATCAGGGTCAGCAGCAGCCCGGTGCCACCGAGCACGGCCTTGCCGGCCGGCGACATGGCCTTCTGCTTCAGGTTGGTCTTGGCATCGTCGACCAGCTTGGCCGGTGCCAACCGGTCCGCCAGTTGATCGACACTGACCGCGAGCTTGTCCCGGGCACTCTCGATCTCGGCCCGGATCTCGGCCGCCTCCCGCTGGGTCGCCACGCGTGCTCCTCAATTTGGTCTCAGGACGGAATCGGCCGGCTGGACGTCCGGCACAGCCCCACCGTTCCGCTAGGGTGCGACTCTACCGGCGGGCCGGGCCTACAGGTTGCCCAGTTGGTCAGACGGCATTTGTCGCATCGTCATAGCTCAGCGCTACGGTAACGGCCATGACCGAACGACTCGTTCCGGGTGACCTGGCCCCGGACTTCACCCTGCCCGACGCCGATGGCAAGCCGGTCTCGCTGGCCGAGCTGCGCGGCCGCCGGGTGATCGTGTACTTCTACCCGGCTGCCTCGACACCTGGCTGCACCAAGCAGGCCTGCGACTTTCGGGACAACCTGGCGAGCTTTCAGGCCGAGGGCTTCACGGTGCTCGGTATCTCGCCGGACAAGCCCGGCAAGCTGGCGAATTTCCGGGACAAGCAGGAACTCACCTTCGCGCTGCTGTCGGATGAGGACCGGTCCGTGCTGCAGGCCTACAGCGCCTATGGCGAGAAGAAGCTTTACGGCAAGACCGTGGTCGGGGTGATCCGGTCGACCTTCGTGGTGGACGCCGACGGCAAGCTCGAGCTGGCCCAGTACGGGGTCAAGGCGACCGGGCACGTGGCCAAGCTGCGCCGCGATCTGGGACTGGAGACCGCTGCCTGACCCGGGCTAGCTGAGCGGCCCGGTCGCTGACTGCAAGCGGCGCCGGGCCGGCCAGTAGGCTGTGCGGAGCAATCGAGCTGGGGGCCGTAGCCCAATTGGCAGAGGCACACGGTTTAGGTCCGTGCCAGTGGGGGTTCGAGTCCCCCCGGCCCTACTCGACGGCGGCCGTCCAATCCGAGGGCCAACGCGCCTACGAACCTCAAGCATGTCCGGCTTGCCGCACTCGCCAGCACGTCCAGCCCGCCTACCGTGGGCACGTCTACCATGACGTCCATGCGGTTTGAGCGCAATTCGCAAGTCAGCCCTGCCCTTCAAACCGACGACTCGGCCGAGCCGAACCTGCAGGAGTTGCTGGCCGCATCGGCGCGTGGCAACGAGCAGGCCTTCGCCAAGCTCTACGACCTGACCTCGGCAAGGGTGTACGGCATGGTGCTGCGGGTGGTCCGCGATGCTGCCCAGGCATCTGAGGTCACCCAGGACATCTACCTCGAGATCTGGCGGCAATCGGCCCGGTTCGATTCCAGCAAGGGTGCCGTGCTGCCGTGGTTGCTGATGATCGCGCACCGGCGGGCGGTCGACCGGGTGCGGGCTTCGCAGTCGACGATCGTGCGCGATGACAAGTACGCGCTGCTCAACACCGAGCGCCCGTTCGACTCGGTCAGCGAGCAGGTGCAGACCAGCCTGGAAGCGCAGCGCGTCCGCAAGGTGCTCAACGACCTCACCCCGGCCCAGCGCGAGGCCGTCAGCTTGGCCTACTTCGGCGGCTACACCCACAGCGAGGTGTCCGAGTTGCTGAAGATCCCGCTTGGCACGGTGAAAACCCGAATACGAGATGGCTTGATCCGGATGCGCGATGCGCTGGGGGTGGCAACATGACCGACGAATTGAATGTTCTCGCCGGTGCGTATGCGCTGGATGCACTCGATGACGCCGAGCGGGCGATCTTCGAGGAGCACCTGCAGACCTGCGACGAGTGCGCCGAAGAAGTGCGCGGCATGCAGCTGACCGCTGCCGAGCTGAGCCACACGACCGAGGTCGCACCGCCACCGCTACTGCGCGGTGAGGTGCTCGCCTCGATCTCACGGGTCCGGCCGCTACCGCCGATCGTGGACAACGTGATCGCGCTGCACCGGGCGCGGGCCTCGCGCTCGGTCTGGCAGGTGATGGCCGCGGCCTGTGCGCTGATCGCGATCATGGTGTCAGCCTGGGGCTATTCCCAGCACCGGGCGGCCAACCGCGCGTCCAACGCCTCGAGCACGGTGACCACGCTGCTGCAGGCGCCAGACCTGCGGGCCACCACAACCGCCCTCGAAACGGGCAGCGGGACGGTGGTGTACTCCAAGGCGGAGCACAAGGTCGTCCTGATCGGACGCAACATGCCCTCGCCCGGTAACGGCAAGACCTACCAGCTGTGGATGCTCCCGCAGGCCGGCAGCGCGGCTATCTCGGCCGGCGTGTTCCGTCCGAACTCGGCCGGCAACATCGAACTACCGGTCACCGGGGACCTGACGGACATCGGCAAGATGGCGATCTCGGTCGAGCCGTCCGGTGGTTCCAGCCAGCCGACGCCGGGCACCGTGCAACAGCTAAACCTGTAGCCGGCCGCGGAGCACCAAGCCGGCTCGGTC
>JBDSAN010000288.1:0-3344 GCA_039922115.1 Jatrophihabitantaceae bacterium | reverse complement strand
TGCCATTTCTCCGCGATCTGGCGATACGGCGCTCGCGCCCCGAGCTGGCACAGCACGCCGATTGAGCCGAGCGTGACCCGATGCAGCAGCAGGTACTCCGGTGGCAGGTTCAGCATCCGGCCCACCCGGGCCGCTTCATTGCGCGGATCGCCGATCCGCGCCGCCTGCTCGCGCATCCAGGTGCGGGTGAAGCTGAACTCCGGTTGAGCCAGCGGTTCCAGGATCGGGCGCAGGTAGTCCATCACCTTGTCGGCGTCGATCTCCATGCCCTTGCGGATGAACCGCTCCTTCTGCATCGCCGCGATGACAGCTTCGGTGTCGCCGTCCAATACCAGCCGGGTGATCCGGCCAAGTGGTTCCGGCGTCCCGTTCGGTAGTCGAGCCATCGCCCCGAAGTCGAGAACCCCGAGTCGGCCGTCGTCCAGCAACCGGAAGTTGCCAGGGTGGGGGTCGGCGTGCAGCAGCTTGGCCCGTTGCGGGGCCGAGAAGTGCAGTAGGGCCAGCAGCCGGCCGGCTCGATCGCGCTGCTCCTGATTGCCGGTGGCGATGATCCGCGACAGGGGCGTTCCGTCCAGCCATTCGCTGACGACCACCTTCGGCGCGCTCGCTACCACCCGGGGAGCGACGATGTCCGGGTCGCCGGAGTAGGCCTCGGTGAACTGCCGTTGCGCGGAAGCCTCCAAGGTGTAGTCCAGCTCCTCGCTGACCCGGGCCTTGAGCTCGGCCAGCAACGGTTTGACGTCCAGACCGGGGGAGATCATCGAGAACAGCTTGGCGAAACGCGACAGCTGGTTGAAGTCGGCCATCAATGCCGGACCCGCGCCGGGGTACTGGATCTTTACCGCGACATCTCGCCCGTCGATCCAGACCGCACGATGCACCTGGCCGATCGAGGCCGCAGCCGCCGGAGTGTCGTCGAAGGAGTTGAAGCGGCTTCGCCAGGACGTCCCGAACTGCTCGTCCAGCACCCGGTGCATGGTGGCCGGCGGCATCGGCGGGGCAGCTTCCTGGAGCTTGGTCAGCGCCTCTCGGTAGGGCGCAGCCGACTGTTCCGGTAGCGCTGCCTCGAACACCGACAGCGCCTGCCCGAACTTCATCGCGCCGCCCTTGAGCTGGCCGAGCACGGAGAACAGTTGTTCCGCGGTGCGCTGGGCCATATCGGCCTGCACGTCCTCGGCTGATTGTCCGGTGAGTCGCCGTCCGAAGCCAACGGTCGCTCGTCCGGCCACCCCGAGCGGCAACTTCGCGAGCCGGGCGGTGCGGGCCATGCCACGCTGCGGGATGTCGGTCACGAACTCATTCTGCCGTGTTTTGCCGATCGCCGTGTCCAGCCCAGTGCAGCACCGCAGTCACAGTCGCGATGCGATGGCCAGTGCCGGCGGCGCAGTCGCCAGTCCGGTAGCTGCCACTCAAGGGTCGTGTCCAGCGTTTCGGGGCGTTCGCGATCCAGATAGGCCAATGCCTGCCCAGCCGCGACTCCCGCAGCGGCCATGCACAGGGCGGTCTCCGAACCGATCCGGCGGCGTGGCCGGGAGCTGAGCTGGACGGCCAGCGTCGGCCAGCACGGATCGCGGTCACACCGGTGCAGGTCCGCACAGCGCAGGCAACTGGAGACGCCGGGCAACACCAGCGGCCCGATGACCGCTCGGGACCCGTCCACCGCTGCGGCCAGGTGCGCCAGCCCGTCCAGATGCAGGCTGGCCCGAACGGACGGTTCGACCGGTAGCGGGTCGGTCAATACCACCAGATCCGGAAACCGGTTGCGGGGGATCGGCGAGGTGTCGACCATCGGCGCGTTGCGCAATACCGCTTGCACGCCGGCCACGCCGAACCTACTGCCCTCGTCGGCCGGGTTGAGCCCGCCCGGGCAGCTGTCGCCAGCCGCGACCTCGCCTCCGTGCACGAGTTGTACCCAGCCGACCCCGGCACTGGCCAGCGTGCTCGCGATCGGCACCGCTATCCGCGAGGTGCCGTGCACCGCGACCGCAGCTCGTCGGCGGCGAGCCAGTACGTCGGTACCGGCATCGCCCTGCCGACCGACCAACGCTCGTAGGTCCGGGCCGAGCTGGGCTGGGATCGGCCCGTCCGGCTCAGCTAGCTGGTCGAGTGCGGCCTGTCGGGTAAGAAAGCCTGCCGCGCCGAGCTGACTCGTCAGCTGCCGGGCCTGCTCACCATCAGGGGTTGGCCGGCCCGGTCGCGGTAGCAGCGCGGTCAGTTGTTCCGGGCGCACGTTGTCGATCACGATTCGGTTGCTGCCCAGTTCAAGCTGCAGGACGTTGGCCGAGCGCCACAGCACGACCGTTGCCGCGTTTAACTGGCCAGCACTATTGGCTGGCTTGCGCGCCGTCGGACTGCCTGCTGGCGACGTCGGCACGGTAGGGCGAGGATCCTCGGTTGCGGACATAGTTGGCAGGTTGGCATATCCAGGCGCCGGACTTGCGGGGCTGTCCACAGCACTCGAAATAACCCTCAACCGCATGTCCACACTTGTGGAGGCCACTGTGGATAACCTCTGGACGACGCGCCGAGCAGCCCGTTGACAACTTGTGGACATCGGTCGAGGCCCCGAGCCGGTGCGGCTCAGGAGCATCGGTGTTGAGCCGGCGGAATTGCTGAGCTACCCAGCCCGTGGCGCTATCCACAGCCGGATCGGTTGTCCACAACTTCAGCTGGTCGAGTGAGGTTGTCGGTTCGTCCGCATAGGGTTGTTGCATGGTTGATCCGGCACCGTTGGTTGAGGTCCGCCGCAGCGCGCGGCGTCGGCGAACCGTGTCTGCCTACCGTGACGGTGAGAAGATCATCGTGCTGATGCCGGCCCGAATCGGCAGGGCGGAGGAACAGCGGCTGATCGCCGAGATGGTCGAACTGGTGACCAGCCGAGAAGCGAAACACGCTCGCACCGGTCCGCGGCGCAGCGACCAGGCGCTGTTGAGTCGAGCTGGCGAGCTATCGGGCCAATACCTGGACGGCCGCGCGCGCCCGGCGAGTATCCGGTGGGTCCGCAATATGAACAGCCGATGGGGTTCCTGCACGACCACCGACCGCACCATCCGGCTGTCCCACCGGCTGCAGTCGATGCCGTCCTGGGTCATCGACTATGTCCTGGTACACGAACTCAGTCACCTGATCGAACCAGGACATGGTCCGGCTTTCTGGGCCTGGGTGAACCGCTACCCGCGCACTGAGCGAGCCAGGGGCTACCTCGAAGGGGTGGCGATGGCGGCTCAGTTGCCGGGCTTGTCCCCTGGCGAGTTGCCTGGCTCGGACTGCGATTCTGAATCCGAGGCCGCCGGATCGGCAGCAGAGTTTCCAGCCACTGGATCTGATGCCGCTGCTTCTGATGC
>JBDSAN010000287.1:0-8054 GCA_039922115.1 Jatrophihabitantaceae bacterium | reverse complement strand
CCGCCGCGGACCGGCCGCGACCACCCGGCAGGGGCTTCAGCCTTCGTTGAACACGATCTGCTCCGGTGGCAAGCTCAGCCTCACCGACTGGCCTTGCACATCGACCAGGGTGTCCAGCGCGGTCGCCTGGCCAGCCGGCACCGTGAACAGCCGGTCGTTGTGCGCGGACAGGAACGCGCTGAAGCCGGCAAGGGACGCGCTGCCCGGTTCGGCCACCAGGTACTCGGCGAGCCGGCGGAACAGTTTGGGCATGATCACCAACTCGTCCTGCAACTGATCCACCGACGTAACCTCGAAGCCGGCCAGGGTGCCGTCCTGCTTCCAGACACCTTTCTTGGCCTTGCGTGCCGCGACCGCTGCGGCGGCCAGGTCGTTGCGCAGGTCGAGGTAGAGCTTGGAGTAGAACGTCGGGTAGGCCCAGCCCTTGGCCAGCAACTGGTAGTTGACCGACTGGCGCAGTTCGGACACGCCGACGTGTACCGGCTTGGCGTACCCACCCTTGCGCGCACCTGCGTAGGCGAAGGCGACCGCGCGGCCGTACTTGTCGGCGAATCGGGTGAGAATATAACCGGATCGCTGCTTCGGAGTGGCTGCGGTGACGATGCCGCGATCGTCGCGTTGCACGTTGCTGAAACCGAGCAAGCTCAGCAGCGCGGTGGACGCCCCGGCCCCGAGATCAGCCGGTTGATGCCAGGCATGCGGCGCGCCCGGTGGGGTGTAATGAGTCTCCAGCGCGTCGATCGCATCCAGCCTGAGCTGCGCGCCGCCGGAGGCGTTGGTACGGACGCCGGTGAGCCCAGCGCTGGTGAATGCATCTTTCTTCGTAGGGTAGAACCGGATCGAGTCCCCGTCCGGCGAAGCTCCGATGAGGCGGAAGGTGCCAGCGATCGCAGATAACGGCATGAGAGGCTCCCAGGGTCGGCAGGTGTTAGGTACCCATACCCTCGGAGGCGCAACTACCGCGCGCGATACGTCCGGCCGAAGCATTCATCCGGACGGGCGGGGCCTGCCATCAGCAGCACTCACCTATCCGGGTGTGCTTACCTGTTCGGCCACTTCGGGCACTCGCCCTGGGCGGTGCTGCTCGCAACCGCACCGGTCGAGTCCTGGATGGTCAAGGTCACCGAGATCGGGTGGCCGTACTGGCACGTTCCGTAAACCGCAGCCGCCGTACCGTAGATGTCGACCTCGGTCGGATTCGCGTACCCGTGACCAACCGCCGATCCGGTGAACGGGGCGGTGCCGCCCACGATCTGGTAATCACACCAGAAATTTCTAAATCCGTCGCTGTCGCAATTTTGAGTGGTCAAGCTCAGGGTCCCGTCTGCCGATGCGGCGGGGGCGGCGCTGACCAGGGCCGCAAGCGAGGCCGCGGTGACGATTACTGACGAAACAAGGCGATTAGGTCTCATTGCCGAATAATGGCTTAACTCGTATCTCATTAACAATACGCATTTTTGTTATAAAGAATCGCCGATCTACGGCGCCCTTCCCGCGACCGTGCCAGCCTGGCCATGCTTGCCATGCCGCCGCGCCAGCGGGGGCTGCGACCCGCGGAGTCAGCTGAGGCGGCGATACCGGATGTGGGTGGTCAGCGGTGAGTGAAGCACTTCGGCTGGCTCGAAACCGAAGGACTCGATCCCGTCGAAGATGCGCTCGCCCGAACCGAGCAGGACGGGCGCGATGTCGAGGGTGAGCTCGTCGATCACGCCGGCGTTCAGCGCCTGCCGGACGGTCGAGGCCCCGCCGGCGATGTCCACCCCGTTCTCCCCGGCGGCCTCACAGGCTGCGGCGTAGGCCACGTCGAAGCCCTCGGTGATGAAGTGGAAGGTCGTCCCACCGTCCAGCTGGATCGGATCGTGGCGGTAGTGGGTCAGCACAAACACCGGCGCGTGATACGGCGGTTCAGGGCCCCACCAGCCTGACCAGTCCTCGTCCCAGTCGCCGCGGATCGGGCCGAACATGTTGCGGCCCATCACGTACGCACCCCGGGGCCGCATGAGCCACCCGGTCGCGATCTTGTCAGCGTCATTGGCCCGCGGGTCGCCGATGTGCCAGCCGTGCAACTCCCGTCCCCGCTTGCCCAGGGGATCCTCCCGGCTCTGATCCGGCCCGGCGACGAAGCCGTCCAACGAGATCGACATATGGCAGGTGGTGTCCGACACCATGAGCCCCCAAGTGGTTGCGACTTGCAAGCGGACGTCCGGACGATAGTAGGTGGTGGCAAGCCCCAAGTGCTCATCGGACGCAGCCCAACTGATTCCCAGTTCACGGCCCTATTGAGGGCCTGCGATCTAAGCCCGAGCCGATCAAACCAGCAACACAACCTCAGAAAATCGAAAGAACCTGCGTCCAGAAAGACACAGGTTCTAACGAACTACATTTTGGTAGCGGGGACAGGATTTGAACCTGCGACCTCTGGGTTATGAGCCCAGCGAGCTACCGAGCTGCTCCACCCCGCGTCGGTAAGACCAATCCTACCCGCCGGGGCACAGACCTCCAAATCGGGGTGCCGACGCCTGCGAGTCGGTGGCGAGAGTGGAGTTCTGCCCGGGGCAATAAGCGGTTAGAACTCCACTCTCGGCAAGCCTCGACTGAAAACCAGCCTCGACTGAAAACCAGCTAGGACGGCTTGGCAGTCGCCGAGGCTTGCGCCTTGCTGTACTGGGTGCTCAACCGCAGCACGTCCGCTTGCGCCTTGCCGATAGCGGCCAGGTCACCGGACTTGTAGGCAGCCGACAGCCGGTTCAGCGCCTCGTTCAGCTGCGCGACGATCGAAGCCTCACCGGGCGCCAGCGTGGACTGGCTCGGTGTCGGCGTTGGGGTCGCCGACGGCGAGCTGGTGGCCGGCGGCGTGGACGGCGGTGTGGTCGTCGGCGGGCTCGAGCCCGATGACCCACCATTGAGCAGCGACGCGCCGACCGGCGGATGGCTCAGGTTGCGCAGCGCCTCGTCCAGGCTCGCCGCGTAACCGATCTTGTCGCCGTAGGCGACCAGTACTCGCTGCAGGATCGGATAACCGTTCGACCCGGACGCCTGAACGTAGAGCGGCTCGACATACAGGAACGAGTTACCGATCGGCAGCGTCAGCAGGTTGCCATGCAGCACCTGGGATCCGCCGCTGTCGAGCAGGGTCAGGTTCTGCGAGATCGTCGCGTTGGAATTGAAGGTGTTAGCGATCTGCTCGGGCCCCTGGATCACCGTGCTGTTCGGCACCTTGAGCACGGTCATCTTGCCGTAATTCGGGCCAGGATCGCTGTCCACGGTGATGTAGGCGGCCAGGTTGGTGCTGTTGTTGACCTTCATCGGTGTGGTCAGCTGGAATTGCTGCCCGTTCGGCACGCCCGGCGGCGTGTTGGCCAGCACGTAGTACGGCGGCTGGGCAGCCGCTGCCGAGTCCAGGTACGGGTCGTTGGGCACCGTCCACTTGTCGGCGACGTTGTAGAACTGCCGCGGGTCATCCACGTGGTACTGCTCGAGCAGCTTGCGCTGCACCTCGAACAGGTCCTGCGGATAGCGCACGTGTGCCAGCACGTCCGAGGGCATCGACGACTTCGGCTGCACGATCCCGGGGAAGACCTTCATCCAGGTCCTGAGCACCGGGTCGTCCTCCCACTGGTAGAGGGTGACCTTGCCGGTGTAGGCGTCGACGGTTGCCTTCACCGAGTTGCGAATGTAGTTGATGTCGCTATTGGCCTGCGCCGCCGTCCGGTTGGTCGCGGTCAGTGAGTCGGTGGTCAGATCGGACAGGCTTTGCCTTTCCGAATAAGGGTAGTTCGCGATCGTGGTGTACGCATCGAGGATCCACACCACTCGACCGCCGATCACCGCCGGGTACGGATCGCCGTCCACGGTAAGGAACGGGGCAACCTTCTCGACCCGTTGCCGGGGATTGCGATCGAAGATGATCTTGGCGCCCTTGGCGCTGGCCGCATCATTGAGCAGGAAGTTGGTCTCGCGATACTTAATCCCAAACGCCAGGCGGGTGAACGCGTTCGACAGCGATACTCCGCCGGAGCCGGCATAGGTGCTCTTGACGTCGGCCCCGTCGTACTCGCGAGGGTTACCTTGCGCTCCCACGATCGAGTAGTTCGGTTCCAGCTCGCCGTAGTAGACCTGCGGGGTGGACAGGTCCAGCGGGCCGACCGGCGGAATGTCGCCCTCGGTGAACTGCTTCGTGTTGGTCACGTCGCTGCTGGCCGCGGCGGCCGCGAAGCCGTAACCGTGGGTGTAGAAGGTGTGCTGGTTGATCCAGTTGGTCTGGTTGCCGGTGAGCTTGGACTGGTCCAGTTCACGCACGCCCACCACGTAGTCCTGGGTCTGGCCGTTGACCTGGTACCGGTCGATGTCGAGCTTGCTGGTGAAGCCGTACTGGTTGCGCAACTGCTGGAACTTGCTGAAGGTCGGCGATACCACGTTCGGGTCGAGGATTCGCAGGTTGGCAACGGTCGGGTCGGTAGCAGCCAGCGCGTCGGTGTTCGGGTTCGTGGTGACCGCGTAGTCCTTGTAGGTGACGTTGCCACCGTCGGAGCTGTTCACGATCCCGTAGGCCTGCCTGGTGGCCTGGATATTCCTTGAAATATAAGTCGATTCCTTGTCGCTGGCGTTCGGCTTGACGGTCACCTGCTGCACGATCGCCGGGTAGATGCCGTTGATACCGATCGAGAGCACGAGCAGCACCACGAACGAGATGACCGGGATCTGCGCGCTCTTGAGCCAGAGACTGGCCAGCACCGCCAGTGCGATGAGCACCGCGATCCAGAACAGGATGGTCTTGGCCGGCAGCGAGGCGTTGACGTCGGTGTAGGAAGCACCGGTTACCTTGCCCCGGCTGGAGAACATCAGGCCGTACCGGTCCAGCCAATAGGCACCAGCCTTGAGCAGGATGAAGAAGAACACCAGCAACGTGACGTGCCGGCGGGCCGAGATGGTCAGCTTCGGGCCCGGGGTCGCGATCCGGAACGCACCGAAGATGTAATGCACCGCCAGCGAGAGGAGCAGCGAGAAGATCACCGCATTGAAGGCCAGCCCGAGCACCATCCGGTAAAACGGGTAGTCCCAGGCGAAGAACGAGATGTCACGGTGGAACTGCGAATCGCTGATGCCGAACGAGGCACCGTTGCGCCATAGCTGCCAGGTCTTCCAGCTGCTCTGGCCGGACATCCCGGCGGAGATGAAGACGATGACCACGAGGGCCAGAAAGATCAGCTTCTTGCGTGGTTCCAGCGCGACCCGGTAACGCTCCAGATTCTCCTGCTCCTGCGAGATCGGCCGGAACGGCGGCCGCATTCGGTAGGCCAGGTAAACATTGGCCCCGATAATCACAGTCAATACCAAGCCGACGATCAGGAACAGCACAATCCTGGTAACCAGGATCGTACTGAACACCTTGCGGTAGCCGACTTCGCCGAACCAGAGCCAGTTCGCATACACCTGAACCAGCGAACCGAGCGCCGATAGCAGGACGAACAGCGCTACCAGCACCCCGATTACGATCTTGCCCCGACGCGACACCCGGATGCTGGGCATTTCAGGCCGCATGGCCACGAAGCTCTCCTCACTTCGCGCCCGGTCGGGGCGCTTCCCGCATTATCGACGCTGCCGGCATGCTCGGCGCTATCAACACTGCACTACTGATACCAGCAACGTACCGAGCCAACCACCAGTTCCGGGCAATGGCACCATCAACTCATGCCAACGGAGCCGATGGACGGACTCAGCCAGCTCGCAGACACCATCATGCTGGAAGGAGTGGCTGCCGAGATCGAGGCGTTCGTCGGCGCGTCGGGCTGGTCCGATCCGCCGACCCTGTTCGCGCTGGTGCCGACCCGGCTGCTGGCGGCAGATCCGGCCGCAGCCGCCGTCCTGGGCAGCCCGAACGATGGTCCGGACAAGATTGCGGCGGACGCGATTACCCCGATCGCACAAGATGAATTGCCTGATGGCCCGCTCGATCAGGCGCTTGCCCAGATCGGCTGGCCGGACGAGGTGGTCGGCTGCGCGCTCAGCCAGCAGATCGTGATGTTGCCGCCGGCCGCCGAAGCCCAGTTGGACGATCTGGCGGTCGAGTCGGTGGCCACCGTGACCGTCGAGCACCCGGATCGCAGGGAGGCGCGGCTGGTCGTGGCCGTGCTACGGGACGGCCGGGCAGCCAGCGTGCTGCGACTGCGGGCCGCGGCCGGTACCGCCGAGGACCTGTTGACCGGCGCTGACCTGGCGCCCAACCTGACCGCCGCATTGCTCGCCACCTTCGACGACTGAGCCGCCCCGGCCGAGCTACCCGGCGGCTGGGCCGCCTATCGCTTGCGGGTTCAGCAGTGCGGTACGGCCTGGCCACTGGCCAATGCATCGAGGCTGCTGATCGCGTCATGCAGCGAGCTCACCTTGACCACGTCCAGCCCGGACGGGATGTTGCCCCGGACGTCGGAGCAGTTGCTGGCAGGAGCCAGGAAGATCGTGGCCCCGGCCCGCCGAGCCGCAATCATCTTCAACGAGATGCCGCCGATCTGGCCGACCGCCCCGCTCGGGTCGATGCTGCCGGTGCCGGCGATGAACCGGCCGTGCGTCAGGTCGTGGCTGCTGATCTTGTCGATGATGCCGAGGGCGAACATCAACCCTGCCGACGGGCCGCCGATGCCGGCCAGGCTGAGCGTGACGTCGAAGGGCAGCAGGCAACCGTTGGTCACCGTGATGCCCAGCCGGGGCGCGGTGCTGCCCTCGGCCGGCGCGGCGAGCACCGCGGTTACCGTCGCCGGCTTGCCGGACCGGATCACCGAGACCGCCAGCTTGTCGCCGGCCTTGTGCGAGATCAGCACCGCTCGCAGGCTCTTGTCGTCGGTGATCTTGGCGCCGTCCAGCGAGACGAACTGGTCGCCGGCCTGCAGCACGCCATGGTTGGGCGAATCGGGCGCGACCGAACTGACCCCGAAGCCCTTCGGATAACCCAACTCGCAGGCCGCGGCCAGGGTGGCGTTGTCCTGTGAGCTGGTGAAGTCCTGCGCGTTGACCGCGTTCTGCTGCTGCTTGGACGTGCCCGGCGGGTAGATCGCGTCGTAGGGCACCACAACCTCGTCATGGCGCAGCCAACCCTCGATTGCGCCGGCGATGGTGGTCTTGTCGGTATCGGACAGCACGGTCATCAGGTTGAGGTGGCCACTGATCTGGCTGGGCGTGCGCCCGTCGATGGCGATGATGTCCTTGCCATCGTTCTGGCCGAGGGTGTTGTAGGTAGGCCCAGGACTCTCGACCAGGTAGGGCACCCGCAGCGTGAACGACAGCACGGCGAGCATCAGGCACAGCACAGCCCCGAAAATCAGGGTGCGCGACTGACGAGACATTGGCGACAGACTAACCGGCGAGCTGAGGCGCTCGCTCACCAGCCAGCAGGCATCGTCCAGCCACTCGCTGTGAGTTGCTGTCAGCCGCTGTCAGTCACCCAGAACCAGCATGGTCGGCGGTGGCGGCTCAGTCGGTTGGAGCCCGGCCAGCGCGTGCAGCAGCGTGCGGTGCTCGCGCATCGCATCACGCGAACGCCGGGACGTGTGAAAGGCGCGCTTGGCCCGCCAGGCCAGCGCCCCGGTACCGGCGAGCGTGCTGGCGACCGGGGCCAGCAACCACCACAACCACGTCACGCCATCACGCTAAGCCGAGCAGCGGCCGGCGCGGTGGACGCGCGCCGGACCAACGCGCAGCCTGAGTGTGCGGCCTGCGCGAGCGGCGATTTCGCTCACGGCAATATCGGCCCGGGCACCACCGTCGAAGAACGTTCGTTGGAGCTAACGTGACTCCAATGAGCAACTTCGGATTCGGATTCGGACCGTTCGGCCAGAACGAACCGGGCGGCGAGCCTGGCGGCCCGGACGACCTCGCGGGCAAGATCCCGCTGTTCGCCGAACTGCAACGGCTGCTGTCCGGTTCCGGTGGCCCGGTCAATTGGGACCTGGCCCGGCAGCTGGCGATCTCGGGGCTGGCCGCCACACATCGGCCGGTCGGACCGGGCGATCGCGCCGCAGTCACTGAGTCGATCCGGCTGGCCGACCTGTGGCTCGGCGAGG
>JBDSAN010000286.1:0-5012 GCA_039922115.1 Jatrophihabitantaceae bacterium | reverse complement strand
CACGCGATTTCAGCAAACCCTCGTTGAGCTGATCGGTCTGCCATGGCGTCTGGGCCTTCTCATAAGCCGCCCGGCGCTCGACGTCATGGCCGCCATTGGTCCGGAAAAACACCTGATCCGGCGTCGTCCCGGCCAGGTACGGACCAGGACGCATCGGTGCGAACTTGTGAATCGGCGCGCCGTTGGCATCGACCGCCGTCGGATCGCAGGCGTTCGGGTCATAGGTCTCGGTCGGCGTCGCGATCTTGACGTAGTTGCTGCCATCAGCGCTGAACTCACTGACGTTCGGGTAGGCCCAGGGCCGGTGAAACTCCCAGTCCTCGACCGATTTCTGCCCGTCCACATAACGCAATACCGGATAGTACGGCAGGTTCCGATCGGTCACCGAGTGCCCGACGATCACCGAGGTGTCGGTGTCCAGATTGCCGAACGGGTCGATCGCATCGGCCAATGCGGCCAGGAAGGCGGCATCCACCGTGCCACCGAGGGTGATCAGCGGCAGGTCGATCTCGTTCGGTAGTCGTAGCTCACCGTCGTCGGCGTAGCGCTGCTCACCGTGCGGCAGCAGGAAGCCGGTATGTGCCATCACGTCATGGGTTTTCACCGCGACGTCCCAGACCTTCATCGCCAGCTCGTACAGCGCCAGCCGGATCGGGTAGGTCAGCGGGCTGAGCGCCATCTTGATCAGGTCGCCGATCAGCTCGATCGCGGCGGCAACCTCTTTGACGATCCACTCGATCAGCGCGATGAACACATCGCAAACGTCCTCGATCGGGTTGTCGGAATTAACCCCGGAAAAGTCCGGCGGCTGGGCCAGGTTGGTGAAGTCCGACAGCGGCGGCACGATCACGAAGTCGGGCTTGCGGGGCTTCTGCAACTCCCAGCTACCGCTGAAGTTCAGCTTGTACAAGGTGATCATCAGCCGGTACGCCGTCGCGACCTCCCACGGCAGCGGGAACCCGGTCGGCACCGGGAACGGCGGTTGCGGCGCGATGCCGTCCAGGATCTCCTGGAACGGCCGGTCCAGTCCGTGGCCGGTGACGTCCTTGACGATGTTGGTCAGCAGGCCGTTGTCGATCGAGTTCTGGAACGAATCACCCTGATAGATCTTGGGATGCGGGTGATCGGCGAAGGTGTCGATCAGCGCCGCGACGATGCCGTCGGCGAGGAAGGCCGGCATCTCACCGTCCACGTCGAGGTTGGCCGCGTCGGTGTCCGGGTCGCCGGTGAGCGCCGGCCGCTGCTTGCCCTGCGGCTCGTCCGGGGTTAGCTGGACGGCGAACCAGAGCGCCGACATGGACAGGTCCGGGTAGTCCGCGGTCTTGCCCCACGGGTCGGTGGGGATGGTGCCACCAGGCCCGGACTGCTGGTAGTTCCAGGCGTCGATGTGGTTCTCAATCAGGTGGTGGCGGGTCGGATGGTCGCGGTACGGGCCACCGCACTGCTCGTTGACGAACGAGTGCGCGATCGTATCGGTGCCGACGTGCACGATGTAGCCGAGTGCGAAAGCGAGGAACTGCTGGAACTTGTCGCCGCCACCATCGGTGCCGTCGTGCAGCTTCTCGGCCTGCCGGACCAATGCCTGGCAGGTTGCCGAGGTGCGCCGGTAGTGAGTCATGTCGCTCCAGAGGAAGTTCTCCTCCGGATACCCCTTTGCGACAACGGTATTCATGTTGCCCCAGATGTCGACGAAGGTGGTCAATTCCTGCTCGCCGATCAGCTTGACGGCCAGTAACAACTCCTCCAGCGCTGCCTTCGCCTCGCTCAGGACGCCGCCGGTCAGGTCGTCGGCCAGCTCACCGACCGCGCTCACCAGCGGACCGATGGTTTTGTTCCAGGCCTTCACGAAGTCTTGCCAGGCCTTGTCCAGCTTGATCAGGAACCGGATGATCGCAGCCATCGTCGAGTCGACCTCGGCCAGGATCACCAGTAGCGGCTCCCAGTCGTCCTCGGCTGCCGCGTCGAAGTAGTAATAGGTCGACAATGCAAGCATGATCAGGTCCGAGCGGGGGCCGAGGATATCGTTGGACCAGTCCTCGGAGAAGAAGAACAGGTCCGGGCCGATCGCGCCGACCGCAGTGAACTTCTGCCAGTCGTGCATCACCTGACCACAGAACTTCGGGTCATAGTGTCCGACGGCCGATCCGCCATCACCGAGATCCGGCCAGTCTTCGAACTTGCCTGATCGCAACAGGTCCGAGACCCGGCGAGCTGTGTAGATGTGCGTGAAATGACCTGGCATCGCGACGCCCCCAAGCGCGGCCCGGCAGCCATCGCGAACGGCTGCTCGGGCTAGTAGAGCACCAATGCCTGCAAGGTGATACCCCCTTGCGGCCACTAATGCGTCCACGAACGGCGCGTGCGTGGGCAGCTAGGCCCAGCCCGTTCCCGCGAGTGGGCGGCCTTGCTAGACGGAGGCGGGCTCGGCTTCGGCGCGATCGTCGGAGCTGTCACGCAGCCGCTGGCTGATCACCTGGGTGATGCCATCGCCGCGCATGGTGACGCCGTAGAGCGCGTCGGCGACCTCCATGGTCCGCTTCTGGTGAGTGATGATGATCAGCTGGCTGCTCGATCGCAGCTCGCCGATCAGGCCGACCAGCCGGCCCAGGTTGACATCGTCGAGGGCCGCTTCGACCTCGTCCATCACGTAGAACGGGCTGGGACGGGCCCGGAAGATCGCCACCAGCATCGCCACCGCGGTGAGCGAGCGCTCACCACCGGACAGCAGCGACAGCCGCTTGACCTTCTTGCCTGGTGGCCTGGCCTCGACCTCGATCCCGGTGAGCAACATGTCGTCCGGTTCGGTCAACACCAGCTTGCCCTCGCCGCCGGGGAACAGGGTGGCGAACACGATCTCGAACTCGCGCGCGACATCGTGATAGGCGGCGGTGAACACCTCGAGAATCCGCTCGTCGACCTCCTTGACGACTGTCAGCAGGTCACGCCGGGTGTTCTTCAAATCCTCAAGCTGGGTGGACAGGAATTGATGCCGCTCCTCCAGCGCCGCGAACTCCTCCAGGGCCAGCGGATTCACCTTGCCCAGCAAGGCTAAATCCCGCTCGGCACGGCCGGCTCGACGCTCCAGCGTGCGCCGGTCGAACTCCCCCGGCTGCGGTGCCACCACCATCTCGCCACGGTCGGCCGCCTGCTGGTACTCGGCCAACTCCAGCGCCGAGGGCGGGACGGGCTGGTCACTGCCGTACTCGGCCAGCAGCGCGGCGACCTCGATGCCGTACTCATCGGCTGCGCGCGCCTCAAGCTGCTCGATCCGCAGCCGTTGCTCGGCCCGGGCGACCTCGTCGCGGTGCACCGCATCGGTCAGCTGGGCCAGCTCGCCGCCCAATTCGCGCACCGCGGTGCGGGCAGCCGAGAGCGCCTGCTCTCGCTCGGCGCGGGCGGCCTGGATCTGATCGCGCTCGGCCCGGGCCCGTTGCAGGGCCTCGTCCAGCTTCCCGATCGCTCGTTGCGCGGCAGCCCGAACCGCACCAGCGACCACCGCTCCCCTGGCTCGCCGTTGCCGGGCGGCCTCGTCGCGAGCACGTGCCTCGCGTTCGGCCTGGGCCGCCCGCAGCAGTTGCTCGGCCCGTCCGGACATCGCCCGGACCCGCTCCTCCTGGGTGCGCACGCTCAGCCGGGCATCCATTTCAGCCTGCCGGGACGCTGCCACCGCGGCAGCACGGGCATCGCGATCCTCGACCGGCGGCTGTTCCTCGGTCGGCTCGGACTCGGCCAACCGCAGCCGCTCCTCCAGCTCGACCAGCCCGGCCAGATCTTTCTCGCGGGCCTGCTCAGCGGCCTGCCTGGCCAGCTCCAGCCGGTCGGCCTCACCGATCGCTGACCGCTCGGCCTGGGCCAGCTGGGCAAGCCGCTCAGCCACCGCGTTCAGCCGGGCATCGGACTCGTTGAGATCGGACAGCGTGCCCGCCACGGCGGCCTTCAGCTGCGCCTCCTCGGCCCGCACCCGAACCAGCTCCGCCTCCAGCCGGTCGAAGGTGGCCACCGCTTCGGCTGCCTGCTGCTCGGCCTCGTCGACCGCGGCCTGCACCTCCAGCGCACTAGGGGTGGACGAGGACCCGCCGGCTGCCCAGTACTGGCCGAGCACGTCGCCGTCGCTGGTCACCGCGCGCAGGTCCGGATACTCGGCGATCAGCCGCTCGGCATCGGCCAGCCCAGCAACCACCGCGACCCGGTCCAGCGCGCCGGCCACCGCGGCCTGCAGCGACGGCGGTGCGGTCACCAGGTCCAGCGCCCACCAGGCACCGGCCGGCAGGTTGGGCCAGCCGGACCGGTCATAGGCGCCGGTGCCGGCGATCAGCAGGCCGGCCCGTCCGCCGTCGGCGGCCTTGAGCTTGCGCAGCGCGGCCCCGGCACCGGCCGATGAGCTGACCGCGACCGCGTCAGCGGCGGCACCGAGTGCTGCGGTCAGCGCTGCCTCATGGCCAGGTTGCACGCTCAGCAGGGCGGCCACCGCACCCAGCACGCCCAGTTCCTGGTCGCCGTCGGCCAGCAACGCCCCGGCGCCGTCCTTGCGCTTGAGGCCCATCGCCAGCGCGTCGCGGCGGGCGGCCCAGGTCGAGCGCTCGCGCTCCGCGGCCCGGTGCTCGGCGATGAGTTCGGTGAGCCGCTGCGCACAGGCCTGGTGCTTGGCCAGCGCTGCCTCGTGCCGGGCGTCCAGGTCCAGCTCGCCCTCGTCCAGCTCGCCGACCTCGCCGCTGGCCGCGTCCAGCTGGGCCCGGGCTGCCCAAGCCCGCTCGCGGGCCTGGCTTGCCGAGGCGCCGATCCGGGCGATCTCATCGCCACCGGCCGATGCCCGGCTGCGCAGCGCGTTCACCTGGCCGGCCAGCTTGGCCAGCCCTTCGCGCCGGTCGGCTACCGCGCGGGCGGCCGCGACCAGCGCGCGCTCGGCGTCGGCCAGTTCACGCTCACCGCGCTGACGCTCGGTGACCGCCTCCTGCAGGGCCTGCTTAGCCTGTTCCAGGTCATCGGCCAGCTGAAGCTCGTCCTCACGGATC
>JBDSAN010000285.1:0-5092 GCA_039922115.1 Jatrophihabitantaceae bacterium | reverse complement strand
CGTCCGCGACGAGGCCGAGATCCGGGGTCACCGGCGTACCTACGTCGGCGCGCTGCCCGGCCGGATCGTGCGGGCGATCAAGGAGTCTGGCTCGATGAACCCGGTGGTGCTGCTGGATGAGGTGGACAAGCTCGGTTCGGACTACCGGGGCGACCCGACTGCGGCGCTGCTCGAAGTGCTGGACCCGGCGCAGAACCACACCTTCCGCGATCACTACCTCGAGGTCGAACTGGACTTGTCCGACGTGCTGTTCCTGGCGACCGCGAACGTGCTCGACTCGATCCCAGGACCGTTGCTGGATCGGATGGAGCTAGTTGCACTGGACGGCTACACCGAGGACGAGAAGCTGACCATCGCGCGCGATCACCTGCTGCCCCGGCAGCTGGAGCGGGCCGGGCTGGAACCGCACGAGGTGAGCATCGATTCCGCCGCGCTGCGCAACCTCGCCGCCGAGTACAGCCGGGAGGCTGGCGTGCGTGAGCTGGAGCGGCTGATCGGCCGGATCCTGCGCAAGGTGACCGCCGCCCAGGCGCTGGCTGAGGTGCCGGTTGCCGAACCGGTCACGGTCACGGCCGGCGACCTGCGGGGTTACCTCGGACGGCCCCGGCACACCCCGGAGACCGCTGAGCGGACGGCGGTGCCGGGCGTGGCAACCGGGCTCGCGGTGACCGGCGCTGGCGGGGACGTGCTGTTCGTCGAGGCCTCGCTCGCTGATGCTTCGACCGGCTCGACCGAGTTGCGGTTGACCGGCCAGCTCGGTGACGTGATGAAGGAGTCGGCGCAGATCGCGCTGAGTTACCTGCGCTCGCACGGCGCCGAACTGGGTTTGCCGATATCGCAATTGGCCGATCGGGGCGTGCACATCCACTTCCCGGCCGGCGCGGTGCCAAAGGACGGCCCCAGCGCCGGGGTCACGTTGACTACAGCGCTTGCCTCGCTGCTGTCCGGTCGGCTGGTCCGCTCCGATGTGGCGATGACCGGCGAGGTGTCGCTGACCGGGCGGGTGCTGCCGATCGGTGGCGTCAAGCAGAAGCTGCTGGCCGCGCACCGGGCCGGTATCAAGGTGGTGCTGATCCCGAGCCGGAACGAGCCTGACCTGGACGACGTGCCGGCCGAGGTCCGCGATGCCCTGACCATTCACCCGGTCAGCGATGTCCGCGAGGTGCTGGAGCTGGCCTTGGAAGGCCCGGCGATCGAAGCCGAACAGGCAGCATAAGTAATGGCAAACGGCCCCGGCGTGGTCAGCCGGGGCCGTTTGCTATACCAGCGAGTCGCGCCAGGCCGTGTGCAGCGCGGCGAACCGCCCGTCGACCGAGCTGGTCAGCACGTCCGGCGGGCCGTCCTCGACCACCCGGCCGGCGTCGAGCACCAGCACCCGGTCGGCGATCTCGACGGTGGACAGCCGGTGCGCGATGATCAGCGCGGTCCGTCCGCGCAGCACGGTGCGCAGCGCGCGTTGCACGGCCCGCTCGGTCGGGATGTCCAGGCTCGAGGTGGCCTCGTCCAGGATCAACACCGCCGGATCGGCCAGGAATGCCCTGGCAAACGCAACCAGTTGTCGCTGCCCGGCCGACAACCGGCCGCCGCGCTTGCGGACGTCGGTGTCGTAACCTTCGGGCAGCCGGCCGATGAACTCGTCAGCACCGACCGCGCGGGCCGCCTGTTCGATATCGGCCCTGCTCACACCGGGCCGGCCGAAGGCGATGTTGTCGGCAACGGAACCGGAGAACAGGAACCCGTCCTGGGTGATCATCACCACGGCTGTCCGCAGCTCACGATCAGCCAGTTGAGGCAGCGCAATCCCGTCCAGCCGGACCTCGCCACGGGTCGGGTCGTAGAACCTGCTAATCAGCTTGGCGATAGTGGTCTTGCCGGCTCCGGTGGCGCCGACCAGCGCCACCGTCTGGCCAGCCTCGATGGTGAGGTCCAGTTCGTGCAGCACCACTCGAGACCGTTCGGCACCCGGTTCGTAGCTGAATTCCACGCCGGTCAGGGCTAGTTCGCCGCGGGTCGGCTCGGGCAGCCGGACCGGTTCGACCGGCTCGGGCACGCTGGGTTGTTCGGCCAGCACCAGGGCCAGCTTCTCCAGCGCGGCGGTGGCTGACTGCAGCGAGTTGAAGAACATCGCCACGTCTTCCATCGGGCCGTAGAAGTTGCGCAGATACAGCAGGAACGCGGTCAGCACGCCGAGTTCGAGGCCGCCGTTGGCCACCCGTACGCCACCGACGAACAGCACCGCGACGGTGGCCAGGTTGCCGATCAGCGCGACGCCGGGGATGAAGATCGAATGCAGCTTGAAGACCTCGCGGTTGGCATCGCGGTAGTCAGTGTTGAGGCCTTCGAAAATGGCATCGTTGCGGCGTTCCCGCCGGAAGGCCTGCACCGCGCGGATGCCATTGAACGTCTCGACGAACTGCACGATCAGCAGCGCCACGGTCTCGCGGGTACGCCGGAAGGCCACCGTCGATCGCGCGGAGAACCAGCGGAACAGCAGGTACAGCGGTGCGATGGCGCTCAACGCGATCAGCGCCAGCCAGGGATCGAGCACCAGCATCAGGACCGAGATCACCACGATGTTGAGCACCGCTAGCACCAGGCCGTCCAGGCTGGAATCAAGCAGTTCCCGCAGGGTGTCGACGTCGGAGGTGAGCCGGCTGATCACCCGGCCGGAGGTGAAGCTCTCATGCCAGGACACCGACAATCGCTGGGTGTGGTCGAACACCCGGCGCCGCAGGTCGAACAGGATCGCCTGGCCGACCTGACCGGTCCGGCGCAGGAAGATCCACTGCAGGACGCCCGAGGCCGCCGCGGCCGCGATCAGCAATGCGGTCAGGTGGGTCAGGCTCTGGTAGTGCCCGGCGATCGCCTTCGGTAGCGCGTCGTCGATCAGCCGACCGATCAGCAGCGGCGCTGACATGGTGGTCAGCACCTGGCCGGTGACCAGCAACAGCACGATCGCGATCAGCTTGCGATAGGGCCGGAGCAGGTCCTTGAGCAGCGTGCGCGCCTCGGCCCGCAGCCGGGGCCGGCCGTCCGGGTAGCTCTCGTCGGCCGCCCGGACCTCGGCCGGTTCCTCGTACTTGCCGTGCCATTGTGAGACATGCACGCCTTCGATGTTCTGCTCATCGGACGGGTCGAAGGACGGTTCGCCGTACTGATCACTCATGACCGGCCACCACCTCATCGGACTTCTGCGACAGCAGGTCCCGGTAGCTGTCATTGGTCGCGAGCAATTCCCGGTGGGTGCCGACCGCGGTGATCCGGCCACCGGCCAGCAGCGCCACCCGGTCGGCGAGCAACACCGTCGAGGCGCGGTGGGCCACGATCAGCGCGGTGGTCTGCCCGAGCACTCGCCGTAGCGCTCGTTCGACCTGCGCCTCGGTATGCACGTCCAGCGCTGACAGCGGATCGTCGAGCACCAGCACCCGGGGCCGGCCGAGCACCGCGCGCGCCAGGGCGAGCCGTTGTCGCTGGCCACCGGACAGGGACAGGCCCTGCTCGCCGACCCGGGTCTCAAGGCCGAATGGCAGCTCATGCACGAAGTCGGCCTGAGCCACCTCGATCGCCTCGTGCAGTTCGGCGTCGGTGGCTTCGGGCCGTCCCAGCGTGATGTTCTCCCGGACGCTGGCCGAGAACAGGGTGGGTTCCTCGAAGGCCAGGCTGACCGTGCGGCGGAGTTCGTCCAGGTCGAGTCGCTCGATGGCGGTGCCGTCGATCCGGACCTCGCCGCCGGTCACATCATGCAGCCGGGCGACCAGCGCGGTCAGCACGGTCTTGCCGGAACCGGTGGCGCCGACCAGGGCCATCGTCTCGCCCGGAGCGATGTCCAGGCTGAGCCCGTGCAGGGTGTCGCTGTCAGCGTTCGGGAACCGGAAGTCCACCTGGTCGAACTGCAACGCGGCCGGTCGCTTGCCGCCGTCGGGCTGCTGGTAGGCCGCCAATGGCTGGGGCGTGTCAGGATCGGTGATGTCGCTGGTGCTGTCCATAACCTCGAACAGCCGGGCAGTCGCGGCGACCGTTTCTTCGGTGCCTGCGATCAGCCAGCCCATCGCCATCAGCGGCCAGTTCAGCCGCAGTTGCAAGGTGATGAACGCGACCAGCTCGCCCTTGCTCAACGTCCCGTGCGCGACAGCGAGCACGCCGAGACAGCTCACCCCGGCGAGCACCAGTTGCGGGTAGGTGCCGATTACCGTCCACAGGTTCGCCAGCGTCCGGTTCTTGGCCAGCTCGGCCTCGCGAAGCCGCCGGGCGTCCGAGCTGAAGGTGCGCAGCAGCTCACCGCGCCGGCCGAAGGCCTTGACCACCCGGATGCCGAGTACTGATTCCTCGACGCCGGTGGCCAGATCGCCGGTCAGGTCCTGGGCGCGCCGGGCCTGCTTGCTGTAGATCCGCTCGAAGTGGCGGGTGCAGAAGGCCAGCGGGGCCATCACGATGCAGACCGCGACGCCGAGCAACGGGTCGAGCCGGATCAGCATTACCAGCACCACCACGATCACGGCCAGGTTCGCCACGAAGAACACCGCCATGAAGCCGACGAAGCGCCGCAGCGTGCTCAGGTCGCTGGTCACCCGGGACAGCAGCTGACCGGACGGCCACCGGTCGTGGAAGCTCACCGGAAGCCGTTGCAGGTGCTGGTAGAAGTCGCGTCGCAGGTCGGTCTCGATAGCCAGCGCGGAGGTGGTCATGGCTCGCCGGCGCAAACCGAACAGGACCGCCTCGGCCACCCCGAACAGCAGCGCCAGCCCGATCAGGCCGTACATCCCCGAGCTCTGGTGGCGGGCGATCGGGCCGTCGATGATTGCTGCGGTGATGATCGGCAGCAGCGACTGGACCACCATGGCCAGGGTGGCCAGCACCAGCATGTAGATCAGGTAACCACGGTAGGGACGCAGCCAGGGCCAGAGCCGGAGCAGGTCCTTGAGCGAACCGTGTACCTCGTCGGCTGGGCCGTCGAGGGGAGCGGTCTCGGGTTCGGTGTCGCGGCTATTGTCCGTCTCTATCGTCCCGTTCGCCACGATGGTTCACACTACGACGGACCACCGACAACGGTCGAATCCTTTTCTCTCCTCAGCTGCTGTCTCCGGTTCGGGCT
>JBDSAN010000284.1:0-4610 GCA_039922115.1 Jatrophihabitantaceae bacterium | reverse complement strand
GGCGACGACGGGACCCCGATCGTGCTGTCCCAGCCGGACTCACCGGCCGCGCAGGCCTTCGGCTCGATCGCCGACGCGCTGGCCGCCCGCTCGCGCAGCCTGGTCGGCCGCTCGCTGGGCCTGTCGGCCACTGGCCGCTGAGGTCAGGTCGCGTCGGTGTCGTAAGGGGTGCCGGCCGGCGGCGCGGGCTCAGCTGCGGCGCTCGGGGCTGGCTGGCTCGCTGCCGGGGCACCGGGGCTGACCGGTTTGGTGGCTGATTCCGGCTCGCCGTGCCAGGCCCGGCTGAGCGCTTCCTTCGGGTTCAGCCCGGTCAGGTCCGGACGCGGGACGCCGTCCTCGCCGAGCAGTGCGTTCTTGATCGCGGTGCGCGGGTTCAACGAGGCCAGGTCGAAGTCGGCGAATTCCGGGCCTAGCTCGGAGTTCAGCTGGGTGCGCGCGCCCTGGGCCAGATCGCGCAGCGTGCGCAGCATCCGCGCGGCGTCCTTCGTCAGCTGTGGCAGCTTGTCCGGACCCATCACGATCAGGGCAACCGCGGCCAGCACCACAAACTCCATCGGCCCGATGTTGAACACCGGCTCAGCCTATGCCCTGACCAGGGTCGCGCGCAGCTTTGCGTTTGAGAGGAAAGCGCGCCTAGGAACTGCCGAGGGTTACCTTCGCGGTCGCGGCCACGCCGTTGCGCACGTAACGCATGCTGACCACCGTGCCAGGCGCGGATTCGGCCACGGCGACGATCAACGCATCGCCGGACTCGATCAGTTCCTTGTTGAACAGCGTCACCACGTCGCCCTCCTTCAGGCCGGCCTTGTCAGCCGGACCACCAGGGGTGATCTGGACCAGGTACGCCCCGCTCTGGGCACCGTTGGTCACGCTGCGGGTGCTGGCGCCCAGGTCGGCATGCACCACCTTGCCGGTCCGGATCAGCTGCTGGGCCACCGATCGAGCGGTGTTGATCGGGATCGAGAAGCCGACCCCGATGTTGCCGCTCTGGCCACCGCCGGTGGACTGGCCCAGCGAAGCGATGGCGGTGTTGATGCCGACCACCGAGCCGTCCGCGGCAACCAGCGCGCCACCGGAGTTGCCGGGGTTGATCGCGGCATCGGTCTGGATCGCGTCGATCACCGCGTCCGGCTGGCCGTTCTCACCAGGTAGCCGCAGCGGCCGCTTCAGGCTGGACACGATGCCGGAGGTGACCGTGCCGCGCAGGCCGAGCGGGTCGCCGATCGCCACCACCGGATCGCCGACCGCGAGGGTGTTGGAATCGCCCAGGCTGGCCACCGTCAGCGAGGACTTGTCCACCTTGATCACCGCGAGGTCGTTGCGCGGGTCGGTGCCGACCACCCGAGCCGGTACCGAGGACTGGTCGGAGAACACCACCCGGATCGACGGCGTGCTGCCGAAATTCACCACGTGGTTGTTGGTGAGGATGTAGCCACCCTTGTCGATGATCACCCCGGAGCCGGACCCAGCGGCATCGGCCGTCCGGACGTCGATGGACACCACCGCCGGGCTGACCCGCTTGGCGATGTCGGCCACCGAACCCGGCGGCCGGTTGGCCGGCGTGCCGGTGGTGGCGAGCTTGACGTTCGGGTCGGTGAGGATCCGGTGCGCACGCTGGGACAGCCAGTAGCCGGCACCGCCGCCGACCAGGCCGGCAACCAGGCCGACGACCAGCACGATCGCCAGCGTTGACAAGCCGAATCGGGCCCGGCGCCGGCCCTTGCCGGTGTCGGTCGGTGGGGTCGGCTGATCGGTGTCGTCGGCCGGCTCACCGATACCGACCACCTCATCGTCGGCGAACACCGGCGGCCCGGCGATCCAGTACGGCGAGAGCGCGTCGCGCCACGGGTCGGTGGCCGCGCCTTCCTTCCACCAGGGCGAGCCTGGACCGGGCGGGGCCGGCCGCAACCGGTCCCCCTCGGCCGGCTCGAACGGCTCGCCGGACCCCTCGCCGCCGAAGGATTCCATCAGCTGGCGGGGCACCGGTACTTGCACCGGCTGGTGCTTGGGTGGCAGCCGGTGGCCCGGTGCCGGGTCGAAGGCCACCCCGGAACCATCGGGTGGGCTGAACGAGTCACGCTCGATCGCCGACACCGGTGGCGGCGGCTGGCTGGGCAGTTGCCGGTCAGCGTCCGAGCGTGGCTCGAACGCGCCGCTCACCCCGTCCGGACGGCCGAAGCTGGCGTGTTCGGCATGGTCGGACTCGTCGCTCACGTGCACTCCGTCCGCGTCGGGGGTTGCCATGCTGGGCCGTTGAGGGGGTTGAGGATCACTGGCTTGTCATCGCCGAGTCTGCCCGAGCCGCAACCGGCGGACCAGCCGAGGGTGCGGTTGCCGCGCGGTCAGGGAGCCGGTTGGGGACGAGACGTCGCTACCGCTGGCCGTACCGCGAGCTGCGACACCGGCCAACTGGCGGCCGGCTCGAAGCCGGCTGCCGCGAACCCGCCCGAGGACGAGCCGGCCAGCCCCTGCCCAGAACCGCCGCTGTTACCGATCAGGTTCGGTGCCAGGTTGACCGCTGCTGGTTGTTCCAGGGTCGGCTGGAAGGACGAGGCGCTACCGCCAAGCGTCCCTGCTGCCACCACGGCCGCCGCCGAGGCCAGGATCGACACCGGGAACAGCACCCGCCGGTGGCTGGACCTAGTTGGCTCAGTCGCCGGCTCAGCGGCTGGCATCGCGGTCGGCAGGCTGGTCCGGTCGGCGGTTAGCCCCGCGGCCTTGGCCGGCGGCTGGTGCGCGATGAACATCGGCACCCCGTTCGGGTCGAGCCCGGTTGGCAGCCCGCTGCGTCGATCAGGCAGCGGTGCCGACATCGGCAGGCCGGCAAGCCGGTCGAGCAGGCCGGCCGGCAGCGACGGCGCGCTGGCCGCCCGCAGCATCATCGCCGCCTCGCGCTGGCCCCGGACCGCCTCGCTGCACTCGGTGCATTCGGCGCAATGCCGGCGAGCCCTGGCTGCGGCCTGCGGGGACAGGAAACCATCGGCGAACGCGGCAACCGCATCCTCCGACAGGTGAGGAAGGCCGAATACGCTCGGGACCGTCATTTACCCGTTCACCACTCCGGTATCAGATCGGGTCAGGTCGCCGGCCGGTCGCACTCCGGGAGCGCGGTGTGCCAGCGCCTCGCGCAGCAGCACCCGACCCCGGTGGATCCGCGAACGGACCGTGCCCACCTTGATGTCGAGCGTGAGCGCAATTTCTTCGTAAGTCAGGCCCTCAAGATCGCACAGGACCACTGCCGCGCGGAAGTCGGCGGGCAGCGTGTCCAGCGCCCGCTGGATCTCCGGATCGAGGTTGTTCTGCTCGTAGGCGCGCTCGGGACCGGGCTCCTCGGAGGCCAACCGCTCGGAAGCATCATCGGCCAGCGCGTCGAACCGGATCTTCTGCCGGCGCCGAACCATGTCCAGGAACAGGTTGGTGGTGATCCGGTGCAACCAACCCTCGAAGGTTCCGGGGGTGTAATCGGCCAGCGAGCGGAACACCCGGACGAAGGTCTCCTGGGTGAGGTCCTCGGCATCGGAGCGGTTACCGGACAACCGGTAGGCCAACCGGTAGACCCGATCGGCGTGCAGCCGGACTATCTCGTCCCAGGACGGGGCAACCCAGGCGGCCGGCTCGGCTGCCAGCTGCGCGCCGTCCGTTGCAGGTACCGGCTCGATCGCGAGCTGCCCGCCCATCGAGCTGGCCACACCGAGATTCAGCGTGGACATCGCCTTACATCACCCATTTCTCAGCTGCACCCACCCGTTTGGTTGGGAATTCAACTTTCGCAGGCTCAGCTGTGTATTGGATGAACGCCTCAGACTGCTCTCACGTTCCCGCTCCGCGGCTCGAGTTGTGCACCACCTCGGCCCGGGTGTCTAGGCTGACCATCCGTGCATACCTTCACCGAAACCAGCGCCATCACCGCACGCGCGCTGGCCGAGCTGTGCCTGGAGCGGCTGGCGATGCAAGCGCCGCTGGACTACTCCCTCTCGCCGGAGGAACTGACCGAACTGGCCGGCCTCACCGTCACCGAGACCGGGATCGGCGCCCCGGAGGCGCTGCGGCTGTGGGAGCACGTGCTGGCACCGGCCTGCCTGTCGGTGGATCACCCGCGCTACCTGTCCTTCATCCCGGGTGCCCCGTCCAAGGCCGCGGCTGCCTTCGACATGCTGGTCGGCGCGTCCAGCGTCTACGGCGGCTCCTGGCTGGAAGGCGCCGGCGCGGTGTACGCCGAGAACCAGGCGCTGCGCTGGATCGCCGACCTGGCCGGCCTTCCCGAGCAGGCCGGCGGGGTGTTCGTGCAGGGCGGCACCATCGGCAACCTGTCCGCGCTGGTGGCCGCCCGCGAGACCGCCCGGCACAACCGGGGCGGCGAGGCACCGGCTCGGTGGGCGGTGGTGATCACCGATGAGACCCATTCCTCGGTCAAGCACGCGCTGCAGGTGGTGATGGACGTCGACGTGATCTGCGTGCCCGGTGATGACCGGGGCCGGATGACCGGCACCGCGATCAGCGCCCGGCTGGCCGAGCTGGACGCCGAGGTGCGAGACAGCATCTTCGCGGTGGTGGCCACTGCCGGCTCGACCAACCTGGGCAGCATCGATGACCTGGCCGGAATCGCCGCG
>JBDSAN010000283.1:0-5687 GCA_039922115.1 Jatrophihabitantaceae bacterium | reverse complement strand
CGAAGCTGGTCGAGATCACGCAGCGCACGCCGAAGTCGAGCAGCGCCCATGGCGCGTGTTCGCGCGACGAGCCGCAGCCGAAATTGTCGCCGGCAACGATGATCGTCGCCTTGCGGTAGGCCGGCTTGTTGAGGACGAAATCGGGGTTTTCCGAGCCGTCGTCATTGTAACGCATCTCGGAGAACAGCGCCGTGCCTGGGAGAAGTGGTTCAGCACCGGCTACAGCGGCGGCGAGCCGAGCGCCTGCAACACGTTTTCTACCAATAATCTCGGCTGATTGCTGGAATCTGGATCATTCTCTGGAGGTTTTGCCACCCCTGCGGTGGTGAACTTTCCAGTGATCGTGACCTCGGCAGCAGTCAGACGTTGAAGCCGAGCGCCCGCAACTGCTCGCGACCATCGTCGGTGATCTTGTCCGGGCCCCACGGCGGCATCCAGACCCAGTTGATCTTCAGCCCGCTGGCCAGCGGCTTCGGGCCGCCGGTGAGTGCTGAATGCGCCTGGTCCTCGATCACGTCGGTCAGCGGGCAGGCCGCCGAGGTCAGCGTCATGTCCACCGTCACGGTGGCGTCCTCGGCGATGTCCAGGCCGTAGATCAGGCCGAGATCGACCACGTTGATCCCCAGTTCGGGGTCAACCACATCGCGCAGCGCTTCCTCGACATCATCCTTGGACGGCGCCGGAATGGTGCTCGGTTCGGTCATCGCTCGGACTTCCCTTCATTCTCGGTGGCGACTGCCTCGCCACCTTCAGTTTCCGGCGCTGCCTCGGTTGCCTGCAACACAGCCGACTTCATTGCCATCCAGCCCAGCAACGCGCACTTGACCCGCGCCGGGTACTTCGACACACCTTCGAAGGCGACCGCATCCTCAAGCTGCTCGGCCTCGTCCTCGGTGAGTTCGTGCTGGCCCTGCGATTGCATCAGGGCCAGGAACTTCTCCTGCAACTGCAAGGCATCCGTGATCGGCGTGCCGATCACCAGGTCGCTCATCACCGAGGTTGAGGCCTGGCTGATCGAGCAACCCTCGCCCTCCCAGCCGAGCTCGGCGATCTGGCCGTCGGCGACCCGTACCCGCAGCGTCACCTCGTCGCCGCAGGTCGGGTTGACGTGATGCACCTCGGCATCGTATTCGGCAAGCTCGCCGCGATGCTGCGGGTTCTTGTAGTGATCGAGAATGATCTGCTGGTACATCGAATCCATTGACAAGCTCACCGCTGTCCCCCACTCATCCGAACATCTCCTGCACGCGGGCCAGTCCGCCGACCAGCGCATCGATCTCGGCCGTGGTGGTGTAGATGCCGAAGGACGCGCGGGTGGTCGCCGCGATTCCGTACCGGACGCATACCGGCCGGGCGCAGTGATGACCCGCCCGCACCGCGATGCCTTGCTCGTCGAGCAGCTGGCTCACATCGTGCGGGTGAATCCCCTTCAGCGTGAACGAGATGGTTGCCCCGCGATCGACCGGGGTGTTCGGACCGATCACGGTCAGCCCGGGCACCGCCGCCAGCGCCTGCAGGGCATAGCTGGTCAGCGCGTCCTCGTGCGCCTGCACCTCGGCCATCCCGATCGCGGTCAGGTAGTCGATCGCCGCGCCGAGCCCGATTGCCTCAGCAATCATGGGCGTTCCGGCCTCGAACCGGTGCGGCGGCTCGGCGTAGGTGGTGCCCGACATGTCCACGGTCTCGATCATCTCGCCACCGCCCATGAACGGCGGCAGCGCCGCGAGCAGCTCGTACCTGCCCCAGAGCACCCCGACCCCGGTCGGTCCGTACAACTTGTGCCCGGTGAAACCAACGAAATCGGCGCCGAGCGCCTGCACGTCCAGCGGCCGGTGCGGCGCGGACTGGGCGGCATCGACGATGCTCAGCGCACCGACGGCCTTGGCGCGCGCGACGATTCGCCGCACCGGGTTGACGGTGCCCAGCGCGTTGGATTGGTGAACGAAAGAAACCACCTTGGTGTGCTCGTCGATCCGCTCATCGATCGCCGAGTCGACCAGCCGGCCGTCGGAATCGATCGGGATATAGCGGAATTCCGCACCGGTGCGCTGCGCCAGCAACTGCCACGGCACCAGGTTGGAGTGATGCTCCATCTCGGTGACCACGATGTTGTCGCCCGGCCCGATCCGGAAGCGTTCCGCGCCCGGGAAGGTGCTCGCGTTGGACAGCGAATAGGCCAGCAGGTTCAGCGATTCGGAGATGTTCTTGGTGAAGATGACCTCTTCGCGGCGCGGCGCGTTGATGAACGCGGCCACCTTGTCCCGGGCGCCCTCGAACAGGCTGGTCGCCTCTGAACCCAGGGTGTGCACCGCACGCGCGACATTGGCGTTGTGCAGCCGGTAGTACTCATCGATCGTGTCCAGCACCAGCTGCGGCTTCTGCGAGGTGTTGGCCGAGTCCAGGTAGACCAGCGGCACGCCATGCACGGTCCGGCTCAGGATCGGAAAATCCTGCCGGATCTTCTCGACATCGAACGACATCGAAGTGACCTCCCCTGGTAGCGGGCCTGGTAGCGAGACTGGTGTCGACACTGGCAACAACGCCTGAGCGCGAGCGTGAATTTCGTCGTTCGCGACCTACACCGCGGCCGGCTCGTTGACCCCGTAGCGGGTGTAGCCGTTGGTCTCCAGCTCGTCTGCGAGCTCAGCACCGCCGGACTCGACGATCCGACCGTCGAAGAACACGTGCACGAAATCAGGCTTGATGTAGCGCAGGATCCGGGTGTAGTGGGTGATCAGCAGGGTGCCGATGCCGGTCTCGCGAACCCGGTTCACACCCTCGCTGACGACCCGCAGCGCATCGACGTCCAGGCCGGAATCGGTCTCGTCCAGAATCGCGATCTTCGGCTGCAGCAATGCCATCTGCAGGATCTCGTGCCGCTTCTTCTCGCCGCCGGAAAAACCCTCGTTCACATTGCGCTCGGCGAAGGCCTTGTCCATTTCTAGCGCAGCCATCGCGGTGTTGACTTCCTTGACCCAGGTACGCAGCTTCGGCGCCTCGCCGCGGACCGCGGTGGCCGCGGTGCGCAGGAAGTTGGACACCGACACCCCAGGCACCTCGACCGGGTACTGCATGGCCAGAAACAGCCCGGCCCGAGCGCGCTCGTCCACGGCCAGGTCCAGCACGTTCACGCCATCGAGCAGCACCTCACCGGAGGTCACGGTGTACTTCGGGTGGCCGGCGATCGAGTAGGCCAGGGTCGACTTGCCCGAACCGTTCGGTCCCATGATCGCGTGCGTCTGGCCGGATTCGACGCTGAGGTTGACCCCCTTGAGGATCTCGGTGTCATCGACGGCGACGTGCAGATCGCGGATCTCGAGCTTGGACATGAAGTGTGTTCTCCCTATCAGGCTTGCTAAATCGGCTCAGGCTGTAGTTGATCGGGCTCAGTCGTTAGTCAGGCTCAGTCGTTGGTCAGGCTCGGTCGTTGATCGGCTGCGAGAGATCGGCGTAGAGCTCACCGTCGATCACCGAGGTTTCAAAGACCGGGACGGCCTGAATGGCCGGCGGCCCGGTGGGCTTGCCGCTGCGCAGGTCGAATCGCGAGCCGTGCAGCAGGCACTCGATGGTGCAGCCGTCCACCTCGCCATCGGACAGCGGAACCTCGGCGTGCGAGCAGACATCCTCGATCGCGAAGACCTCGTCACCGACCCGGACGACGGCCACATCGATCTCGGCCAGCTCTACCCGCAGCGCGGTCCCGTCCGACAGTTCGGACAGCGCGCACAGCCTGGTCGCCATCAGCTGTCCTCGTCATCACTGGCCGGAGCACCGCCGAGCCGGGCGTCGATGCTGGCCATCAACCGGTCGTGCAGCGCGGGCACCTCGATGTGATCCACGACGTCTGCGATGAAACCGCGCACGACCAGCCGACGGGCCTCGTCGGCGTCGATTCCCCGTGACTGCAGGTAGAACAGTTGCAGGTCGTCGAACCGGCCGGTGGCACTGGCATGCCCGGCACCGGCGATCTCACCGGTCTCGATCTCGAGGTTGGGTACCGAATCGGCGCGCGCGCCATCGGACAGCAGCAGGTTCCGGTTCAGCTCATAGGTGTGGGTGCCGGTCGCGGTCGGCCGGATCCGGACGTCGCCGATCCAGACGGTACGCGCGGTGTCACCGTCCAAGACCGCCTTGTAAACCACGTCCGAGCTGCAGTTGGGCACCGAATGGTCGACGTACAAACGCGATTCCTGGTGCTGGCCGTCCCCGCAGAAGGACAGTCCGTACAGCTTGGCCGAGCCGCCCGGGCCTGCATAGCGCACGGTCGGGTTCAACCGCACCACCGAGCCACCGAGGTTCACCGCGATGTGCTGATAGCTGGCGTCGCGTCCGACCAGCGCACCGTGACTGGCCACGTGAATGGCCGGGGCATCCCAATCCTGCACGCTGATCAGGGTGAGCTGGGCGCCGTCGGCGAGCACCGATTCGACGTTGGCCGCCACCGTTGCCACGCCGACGTGGTCCATCACCACGGTGGCTCGCGAGTTCGGCTGCGCATCGATGATGAAGTGTCCGTAGTTCAGGCCGGCCTTGCCGATCGAGGTCAGTGTGACCGGCTCGGCAAGCTCGGCGTTGGCCGCGATCGTGACCAGCACGACCCGCTCGATGTTGGCCGCGGCCAACGCGCTGACCCGGTCAGCTGGCGTGATCGCCCTGCCGAACAAGGGATGATCCCGGCCGACCAGCGCGACCGTTACCCCGTCGGGCAGTTTGGTCTCGAAGCCGAAGGTGTCCTCGGACTGGAACGGCTGGAACAGCGGACGTAGCTTGCGCAGCGGGGTGAATCGCCAGTCCTCCTCCCGTCCGGTAGGGACGGCGAAGTCTGCCGGGTCGGTCGAGGTGAACCGCTCGGGCGGCGAGCCGGTAGTGGCTCGCTCGACCGCCGCGGCAACAGAATCCGTCGTTGTTGCAGTCACTTCTTAACCGACCGCGCCTTCCATTTGAAGTTCGATGAGCCGGTTCAGCTCCAGGGCATATTCCATTGGCAGTTCCCGAGCGATCGGCTCGACGAAACCACGCACGATCATGGCCATTGCCTCGTCCTCGGACAGGCCACGGCTCATCAGGTAGAACAGCTGGTCATCGCTCACCTTGGACACGGTCGCCTCGTGGCCCATCGACACGTCGTCCTCGCGGACATCGACGTAGGGATAGGTGTCGGACCGGCTGATCGTGTCGACCAGCAGCGCGTCGCACTTGACGGTGGACTTGCTGTGGTGGGCGCCGGGCTCGACCTGGACCAGGCCGCGGTAGGACGTCCGGCCGCCGCCACGAGCCACCGACTTGGAGATGATCGTCGAGGACGTGTGCGGCGCGGCATGCACCATCTTGGCGCCGGCGTCCTGGTGCTGGCCCTCGCCGGCGAACGCGATCGAGAGCACCTCGCCCTTGGCGTGCTCACCGGTCATCCAGACCGCCGGGTACTTCATGGTGACCTTGGATCCGATGTTGCCATCGACCCATTCCATGGTCGCTGCCTCTTGCGCGACGGCCCGCTTGGTGACCAGGTTGTAGACGTTGTTCGACCAGTTCTGGATGGTGGTGTAGCGGCACCGACCACCCTTCTTGACGATGATCTCAACGACCGCCGAGTGCAGCGAGTCCGAGGAGTAGATCGGCGCGGTGCAGCCCTCGACGTAGTGCACATAGGCGCCCTCGTCGATGATCATCAGGGTGCGCTCGAACTG
>JBDSAN010000282.1:0-3012 GCA_039922115.1 Jatrophihabitantaceae bacterium | reverse complement strand
CGTCCGGTCAGGACGGCGGCTGACCCGGCGGGAACTCAGCCAGCAGGGCCCGCAGCGCCTTGCGGTCGGGCTTGCCGATCGCGGTGTGCGGCAGTTGCGGAAGTACCACCAGAAGCTCAGGAATCTTGAACGCGGCCAGCCCTCGAGCGGTCAGCGATTCGGCCACATCGGCCAGCGCCAGGCTGTGCTCGTCGCGTACCCGGACGAACAGGCAGACCCGCTCGCCGGTCTCCGGATCGGGCATCGCGACCGCGGCCACCTCGGCCACCTGCGGCATTTCCTGCACCAGCGTCTCGATCTCGTCGGCCGAGATCTTCTCGCCGGCCCGGTTGATCAGGTCCTTGACCCGGCCGCACACCACCACGTTGCCCTGCTCGGTGATCCGGACCAGGTCCCCGGTTCGATACCAGCCGTCGGCGGTGAACGCGACGCTGTTGTGCTCGGGCACCCCGTAGTAGCCACGCGGTGTGTACGGCCCGCGAGTCAGCAACTCCCCTACTGCACCGATCGGTACCGGCTTGCCGTCCGGATCGATGACCAGTAACTCGTCGTAGGCGCTGATCGGGGCACCCTGGGTGGTGTGGGCCACCTCGTCGCAGGCATCCACGGCGGTGTAGCAGATCAGGCCCTCGGCCATCCCGTACACCTGCTGCAACTGGCAACCCAGCGCCGGGCCGATCCGAGCGGCCAGTTCCGGCGACAGCACCGAGCCGCCGACGTGCAGGTAACGCAGGCTGGACAGGTCACGCCGGCTCTCGCGCGCGGCGTCCATCCACTTCAGGGCCACCGCCGGCACCGCCGAGGTGGCGGTCACCCGCTCGGCCTCGATCGCCTCGAACACCGCGTCCGGACGGGGTGAACCCAGCATGACCACCCGGCCGCCGACCGACAGCGCACCGAGAATGCCCGGGCAGGCCAGCGGAAAGTTGTGTCCGGCTGGCAGCACCACCAGGTACACGGTGCTCGCGTCGAAAGCACAGGTGATGGCGCTTTGCTTTATGTTATAAGCATAATCGTCATGGGTGCGGCTGATCACCTTGGGCACGCCGGTGGTGCCGCCGGACAGCAGGCAGACCGCGACGTCCGAACCGGCCGGCGCCCGCTCGTCCAACCACTGCCGGCGGGCGAGCACCTCGCCGGGCTCGGCCAGCAGCGCCCGCACATCGATGCTGTCCGGGCGCGGCTGCGCGCCGACCACCAGCACCCGCGCCGGGTCCGGCAACTGGGCCGCCACCCGGTGCGCCAGGTCCTGGTGGTCATAGCCGCGCCAGCTGTCCGGCACGATCAGCCCGGCGGCCCGCACGTGCGCACCGATCGAGGACAGCTCGTACTCCCGGTGCGGGGGCAGCATCATCACCGGCACCACGCCCAGCCGCAGGCAGGCCAGCGTGACCACCACGAACTCCCAGCAGTTGGGCAGCTGGACCAGCACCGTGTCGCCGGCTACGAAGCCCTGGCCGGCCAGGCCGGTGGCCAATGCATCGGTTACCTCGGCCAGTTCGCGATAGGTCAGCCGGCGATCGCCGTCCACCAGCGCGTCCCGCTCGCCCCACTGCTCGGCCCACCGCCACAGGTCAGCACCCAGCGGCTGGCCGCGCCAGCAGCCGGCGACCCGGTAGGCGTGCGACAGGTCGCCGGGCCAGGCCACCACCCCGTCCAGTGCCATCAGCTGGCCTGTCCGGCCGGCACCGGCAACAGCCGCTCGGTCAGCAGCGCGGCGACCGCCACCACCGTCGGCCGGTCCCAGAACAGGGTCGCCGGCAGCGCCACCTTGAACCGGCGCTCCAGGCTGCGCCGGATCCGCACCGTCATCACCGAGTCCAGGCCCATCTCGACCAGCGGCCGCCGCTCGTCGACCTCGGCAGCGCCCAGCCTGGTCTCCTTGGCCACCTCGAGCCGGATCGCGTCCACCAGGAACAGCCGCAGTTCCGGCTCGTCCAGGCCGAGCCAGCCAACGTCCTCGACGAGTTCGGCGGCAGGTTCGGACGGCAGCTGCTCGGGCAACTCGCTGAGCACCGGCAGCCGCTGCTCGCCCGGTTCGAGCGGGACGGTCCGCAGCACCGCGGCGTAGCCGAGCTCGTAGCGTTCGGCCAGGTCCCACGAGCTGAACGCCTCGGTGAGGGTGATGTCGCCGGTGCCGCGAGCAGCCAGCTCGGCGTCGATCACCGCCGAGGACGTCGACATGCCCAGCCCTCGCCAGGACGTCCAGCCGAAGCTCATGGTGGCGTCCCCGGCTGCCCGGCGATGGCTGGCCAGCGCGTCCAGGAAGGCGTTGCCGGCGGCGTAGCTGGCCTGTCCGGGCAGGCCGAGCAGCTGGCCGCAGGAGGAGAACAGCACCAGAAAGTCCAGGCTGCCCGGCGGGAACAGCGCGTGCAGGGTCAGCGCGCCGGCGACCTTCGGGCGCAGCACGGTGCGCAGCGATTGCTCGGTGAGGGTGCGCAGCATCCGGTTGTCCAGCACCCCGGCCGCATGCACCACGCCCCGGATCGGCGGCAGGTTGAGGTTGGCCGGCGACAGCAGCCGCTCGGTGCTGGCCAGGTCGGCGATGTCGACCGCGATGGTCTGCACCGTGACTCCGAGCCGTTCCAGCGCCTGGATCGCGTCCACCCGGACCCGCTGGGCCGGCTCGCGCAGGCCGTCCCAGTCGGCGCGGGCCGGTAGCTGCTCGCGGCCGACCAGCACGATCCGGCGGGCACCCCGATCGGCCAGGAACTGCGCGGTGGCCAAGCCGAGCACGCCGAGGCCGCCGGTGATCAGGTAGGTGCCATCGGGCTGGCAGGTAAGCGGCGGCCGGGCCGGCTCGCCGGTCAGCGCCTGCAGCCGGGGCACGGTCGGCTCGCCGTCCCGGATCGCGATCACGTCCTCGCCGCGGCTGCCGAGCACGTCCAGCAGCCGGTGCAGGTCCTGTGGCGAGTGGCCTACATCGACGATTCCGCCCCAGAACTCGGGGTATTCGCCACCGATGATCCGACCGAGCCCCCACAGCGCGCCGTGCGCCAGGCCCTGGCCGGT